>JBIKKL010000448.1:0-4520 GCA_044360365.1 Burkholderiales bacterium
TGGACGCGTCGACGAGGTGCTTCAAATACGAGGGAATCGGATAGCTCGGGTATCGTAGTCGGAAACCGCCCATCTCTGCCCGCGCTTCCTGCTCACTTCCGGCTCGAAGCAGCTTGTCGATGCGACCGAGCCATGCATCGGGAGGCTCTGTGGTCGGTCCCTTCGAGGTGATGGCGTCAAAGCGCTTCGGCGCCGCTTGCGTCACTCGTGGCGGAGCACTCGGAGCGGCCTGGGGCTCACCCGGTACGGAGCTTTGCTCCGCCGACCTCGCTGCTTCCGGCGCAACGGGCACCACTGCGGCAGACGGCGGCGCCGGCGCCTCCAACTCGCGTTGCCTCGCCGATCCCAACTGATCCGACCTCGACCCTGGCGCTGCGTGCCGGTCCATCAAGGGCTCCGGGATCGATGCGAGCTTACCGGACGTGCCGTCGGTCGATCGGGCACGACGCGCCGCCTCCTCGCGCTTGGCTCTTGGCGAAGCCTGGTCCGCAAGGACTTCGGTGTTCTGCGTCTGTCGTCGTTGTTCTTCGCCAATGGCCGATGAAGGCGCCTTCACTCCTTCTGACTCCATTCGCGGCGCGAGATCGGATGCTGGCGGGGAAGGCGCCGGCGCTGCCAAGGGAGGCGCTCCGGCCTCCGGTGCCAGGGATGGCTGATCGTGCCTGATCGCGATCAGGCTGAACGACAATACAACAACCGCGAACGCACCGAAACCGACTTGCCATCCCGTGCAGGCGCGCAAGAACCGGCGCCAGGTCGGGGCACGCTCCACCTTTCGCGCCGCGTTCGCAATGCGCCGATCCAGCGACACGGACGGCTCCTCGCAAGCGCCTGCCCGGTACAATTTCGATAGATCGCGATCGAAATCGTCGCTCATCGCATCTCCTCGAGCCCACGTCGCAGCTTCGCGATTGCATAGCGAAGCCGGCTTTTCGCAGTCTCTGCGTTGACTCCCGTCGCAGCTGCGATTTCCTCAACGCTGAGACCGCCTTCCTCACGCATTACAAACGCCTCCCGCTGTGCATCGGGCAACGCTGCAAGGAGCGTATTGAAGCGATCCAATCGGGTCTTGCTCTGGAGCAACGCGTCGGGCTGCTCCCGAGGATCGGCGGGGATGGATGTCACCGCATCCTCGCCTTCGTCGCTCTCGGATCCATACGCCAAACTGGGCCGATGAATCGAACGACGAAAGTGATCGACCAGTCGATTGTGGGCGATTCGGTACAGGAACGTGGCGAAGCGCGCACTCGGCGTGTACGACTTGCGCGTACGAATGACGCTCATCCACACGTCCTGGAAAAGCTCTTCGGCCACTGGAGCCGCCTTGCACTGACGAAGAATGAAGCGATAAAGCCCCCCGCGATGCCGCGCATACAGTCGATCGAACGCCGCGGCGCTGCCCGCCACGTAGTCGAGCATGAGCGCCTCGTCGGTCTGAGACATATCCCCCCTGATCATCGCGACAGTATGCGAAAGCCCCGCAGGTCCGGCAATACCTCCATCGATACCGCGTGTTGACTCGCGGGTAAATGCCGACGAAGCGATACCGAAACCAAAGATCTTCATGCCCGACGTATTTCGGAGTGCAAACGGTCACGCCTGTTGACGGGTGGTCGCGCGCGCCCTCCGCGCGCGCCCGATTCCCAGCTACGGCGCCGTCTGATGGCAAACGCACGTCTCGTCCGAACGGGTTAAGTGTGGATGGGCATGATCGATGCGTGACTTGCCGCTCCGGCACCCCGTCTCTATACTGAGATCGGCAATCCAGGGGGAGGTCCGCATCATGACGTTCGCACCCGAAGATCTCAGAACGATTGCTTTCGTGGGGCCAGCCAGTTCGGGCAAGACCACTCTGATCGAATGCCTGCTTGCAAAGGCCGGCGCCATTGCGGCACCGGGCAGTATCGAGCGCGGATCGACGGTCTGCGATTTCGACCCGCTGGAGAAACAACACAAGCACTCGATTCGATCTGCCGTTGCCCACCTCGACTGGTTGCGGACCCGTGTCCACATGCTCGACACGCCTGGCGCCCCGGATTTCGTCGGTGAAGCCCTGTGCGCGCTCGAAGCGGTCGAGACCGCGATTGTCGTCATCAACGCGCAGAACGGCGTCGACCCGGTTGCGAGGCGCATGATGCAGTGGGCCGAGACGCGGCGGTTATGTCGCATGATCGCGATCAACAAGATCGATGGCGAGAACGTCAATCTTCCAGGGCTCGTCGAAACGATCCAGGAGATCTTCGGCAAGCAGTGCCTTCCCATCAATCTGCCGGCCAACGGCGGCCAACAGGTCGTCGATTGTTTCTTCAATCCATCGGGTGCGTCCGACTTCTCCTCCGTTGAATCGGCGCACCAGGCCTTGATCGATCAAGTTGTCGAAGTCGACGAAGCGTTGATGGCGGTCTATCTCGAAAAGGGAGAGATCGCCCCGGAGGAGCTTCATGCCCCCTTTGAGGCTGCACTTCGCGACGGACATCTCGTTCCCGTGTGCTTCGTTTCGGCACGCAACGGGGCGGGCATCCCCGAACTGCTCGATGTGATCGTCAAGCTCATGCCAAACCCGGCCGAGGGCAACCCCCCGCCCTTTTTCAAAGGGGAAGCTCCGCAGGTTCAACCCATCGAGGCCGAGCCTGACGCGACCCGCCACGTCCTGGCCCATGTATTCAAAGTGGTCGTCGATCCGTTCGTCGGAAAACTCGGGGTCTTTCGAATTCACCAGGGCACGGTCACGCGGGATACGCAGCTCTTCATCGGCGATGGCCGCAAGCCGTTCAAGGTCGGTCATCTGCTCATGCTGCAAGGGAAGGATCACGTCGAGGTCGCCAAAGCCGGGCCGGGGGACATTGCCGCCGTCGCCAAGGTAGAAGAGATCGCTCTCGACTGTGTACTGCACGACTCGCACGACGAAGATCACATTCATCTCACGCCCGTCGAACTTCCTCGACCGATGTTCGGGCTCGCGGTGGAGCCCAAACGGCGCGGCGACGAACAGCGGATTTCAGAGGTGCTGCACAAGATCGCTGCCGAAGACCCCTGCTTTCGCGTCGAGCACAACGCGGTCACGCACGAGACGGTCATTCGTGGACTGGGCGAACTGCACCTGCGGATGGTGCTCGAGAAAATGGCCAGCCAGTACCACCTCGAAGTCGATACGAAGCCGCCCCGGATCCCGTTTCGGGAGACGATCACATTGCAAGCCGACGGCCACCATCGGCACAAGAAGCAAACCGGCGGTGCAGGGCAGTTCGGCGAGGTTTTCCTGCGTGTCGAACCCTTGGCTCGGGGCGCAGGCTATCAATTCGTCGATGAGGTCAAAGGCGGCTCGATTCCGACGCAGTTCATTCCCGCGGTGGAGAAAGGGATACAACAGGTTTTGGCATCAGGCCCAATCGGGGGATTCAGGGTCGAAGACGTGAAAGTGACCGTCTACGACGGCAAGCATCACGCCGTCGATTCGAAGGAGGTCGCCTTCATCGCGGCCGGAAAGCGTGCATTCCTGGATGCAATCACCAAGGCGCGGCCCATGCTGCTGGAACCGGTCGTCGATATTCAGGTAACGGCGCCGGAAGACTGCATGGGCGACATCGCGGGCGATCTATCGAGCAGGCGAGGTCAGGTGAACGGTACGGACACCCTGCCTGGAGGAGCCATCCTGATTTTCGGAAAAGTACCACTCTCCGAACTCGGCAACTACCCGAGCCGGCTGAAGTCGGTGACGGCCGGACAAGGCACTTATTCGATCGAGTTCAGCCACTACGATCCGGCTCCACCTGCAATACAGCAGCAGATCGCAGCGGAACACAAGAGCACTCACGGGGACGAAGATTGATGGGCCAACGACGTAGTACATGGCTGCCGACAGGCTGGTCCTTCCAATCGACCCTCACAACGACGAAGCAGCACGATGGATGAACTTGTCCGCCTGGCCATGGCGAAGTGGCCCAATGTTCCTGCGGTGTTCGGATGGCTTTCGCTCGACTTGCGCGGCAACTGGCTCTTGCAGGGGGAACGCATCGGCAACCCATTGTTAAATGACTTCATCGGTCGCAACTACGCTCAAGACGACTCGGGGCGATGGTTTTTCCAGAACGGCCCGCAGCGCGTCTTCGTTCAACTGAGCTACGCCCCCTGGGTGCTGCGTGTCCGGGAGGCTGGTCGGCTCGTCACGCACACCGGCCTGAATGTTGAACGGGTCGAGCGCGCCTGGCTCGACGAAAGCGGAGTTCTGATTCTGGAAACGGAGCACGGCGCAGGCATACTCGACGATCGCGATGCCGAAGCCGTCTCCAATCGGCTGGTCGACGACGCTGGCAATACCCCCGACGAAGACACTCTGCTAATGATGATCGAGTCCATTGCAGCCGGCTCGGACGCATCGTTGCGCCTGCCTTACGGATCCGATTTCACGAGCATCCACGCGATATCGAGCAGCGAGGTACCAAAGTACCTCGGGTTCGTGCGTGCGCCGCACCCCGAAGACAGCGCCGACCCAGCCCACTGATGCGACCTCTCACCGATTG
>JBIKKL010000039.1:0-15549 GCA_044360365.1 Burkholderiales bacterium
TACGACCTGCGCGGCTTCGCTATTGGGCTCCACCAGGGCGGGCAGCTTCTCCCAGTGGCGAAGTGCCTCGCCATAGTTCTTCTGCAGGAAGGCGTCGGTTCCCGCGAGCCAGATCGCCTTCGGATGAGCGGGATCGAGTTCGATGGCTTTCTTTACCGCAGCGCGAGCCTCTTCGGTCCATTGCCCGTTCGCCGCACGGACCTGGACATCCGCGTAGTCCGCATACAGCTGCGCCGAATCCGGAACGAGTTGCAGCGCGCGCGCGAACGCCTTCAGCGCCTCGGCGGAGCGGCCTAGCATCTGGTAGGAGCGCGCGAGCAGAACCCAAGCTTCCGAATCTTCCGGATTCGTCTCGAGCCGCTGCGCCAATCGATCCGCCAATTGTTCGAGATTGGCGGCTTGATCCGTCGCCCCGGCAGCGTGCGGCGGTTCAAGCGCAGCCGGATCCAGGGCTTGCGGGGTGCCGACGACGAGGTATCCGAGCAGCGTCGCGATCGGTACGCACGCGAGCGCGGCATATCGCCATGCTCCGCCGTGTTGCAGCCGCGTAGCCTGCGCAGGTTCTTCACGCACATCGTCGAGCAGGCGCTGCCCGAGTTCGGTTCGGGCCTGGTCGAATTGCTCGTCGGTGACCAAACCCTGCGCGCGATCCCGTTCCAGCTCGCTCAACTGATCCTGGAAGAGCGTGACGTTGGAGCGATCCGTGTCTGCGCCATGCTCACCCGCATCGGAGCGCCTCATCAGCGGAACGGCCAGCAGCGCAACCACCGCCACCAGCAAGGCGACGGCCACCACCCCGAATGTGATCACCTTGTCCCGTGCTCCTGCTTGCCGATCAGGGCCTGCAGCCGCGCCTGCTCCTCGGACGTAAGCGAAGGCGCAAGCGGCACGTGCGCGCGCCGCGCGACGATGATTCGGCGTGCAACCCACAACCCCACGACGAGAAGGGCGAACGGACCGAGCCAGAGCGCGAGCGTCGTCGCCTGGAGCGGCGGACGATAGAGAACGAAGTCGCCGTAACGTTCCACCATGAAGCGGCGTACCTCATCCTCCGAGTCGCCCTTCGCCAGCCGTTGACGTACCTCACGCCGCAGATCCTGGGCGAGCTCGGCGTTTGAATCTGCGATCGTCTGGTTCTGGCAGACGAGACACCGCAATTCCTGCGAGATGCGATGCACCTTGGCTTCCAGTTCGGGATCGGCATCCGGTGCCGCGGGGGCCATCGCCATTGCGCCGCAGATCGTGCCCAGGGCCAGCGCAAGTACCGTCAGCCAGCGTACGCAGCGCAGGGTCATCCCTGCGTACTCCGTGCGAGTCCCCCGACAGGATGCGCGGCTTGCGCCCCGCCGGTCGATACCGGCTCGTACGCCGAGTCCGCGCGTCGGAAACGACGATAACGCCGATCACACACGGCAAAGATTCCGCCGATCGACATGAACAGGCATCCGACCCAGATCCAGTTCACGAAGGGCTTGGTGTGTACCCGCACCGTCCAGGCGTTTCCAGGCAATTGTTCGCCGAGTGCCACGTAGATGTCGCCGAAGATGCCGCTGTCGATCGCAGCTTCGGTCATCGGCATGTTCTGGACCGTATAGATGCGCTTTTCAGGATACAGCGCCACATGCAGCTGCCCATCGGAACCGAGCACGTCGATGCGGGCTCGGGCGGCGACATAGTTCGGCCCCTGCACTTCCTCGATCCCCGCCAGCACGAACCGGTACCCGCCCGCGTCGACGCTTTGCCCGACTTCGACACGCACATCCTTCTCGGTTTCGTACCCATTGACCAGCGTCACGCCGACGATGAACACGCCAATGCCAAAATGCGCGAGCACCATGCCGACATACGAAGCGGGCAATTCGCGCGTGCGCGCCCACCACCCCTTCGAACCCTGACTGTGGGGCCGTACGCGTTCGACGAAACTCGCGATGGTCGTCGTGATCGCCCACGCCGCCAACAGCATGCCGAACGCGACCATCGTCGACCAGCGCCCCATCAGGAACGGTGTGGCGGCAGCAGTTGCGATGCTGACGCCCACGGCCCATTTCAAGCGCCGCGCGAGGTCGGCGGCGGATGCCTTCTTCCAGCGAGCGAGTGCACCCACGCCCATGAGGAACACCACCGGGGTCATCAGCGGTACGAACACGGCCTCGAAGTAAGGGGGACCGACCGAGAGCTTGCCCATCCCCAACGCATCGAGCACGAGTGGGTAGAGCGTGCCGAGCAACACCGACGCCGCTGCGACCATCAGCAACACGTTATTGCCGAGCAGCATCGACTCGCGCGAGACCGGTTCGAAGGACCCGCCCAATCCGACTTTCGGCGCGCGTGCGGCGAACAAGGTCAACGACGCCCCGATGACCAGGACGAGAAATCCCAGGATGAATACGCCTCGCCGCGGATCCGTGGCGAAGGCATGCACGGATGTCAGAACGCCCGAGCGCACGAGAAAGGTACCGAGCAGGCTCATCGAAAACGCAAGAATGGCCAGCAGCACGGTCCAGGCCTTGAATGCGCCGCGCTTCTCGGTGACGGCGAGCGAGTGGATCAGCGCCGTACCTACCAGCCAGGGCAGAAACGATGCGTTCTCCACGGGATCCCAGAACCACCAGCCGCCCCACCCGAGTTCGTAGTACGCCCACCAGCTGCCCAGGGCGATCCCTGCTGTCAGGAACATCCAGGCCACGACCGTCCAGGGGCGCGACCAGCGGGCCCATGTGGCATCCAGACGCCCGCTCATGAGCGCGGCGATAGCGAATGCAAATACCACCGAGAAGCCGACGTAGCCCATGTATAGCATCGGCGGGTGGATGATCATGCCCGGATCCTGCAGGAGCGGATTCAAGTCGCGGCCATCGGGGACGGCGGGCAGCAATCGATCGAAGGGATTCGACGTCAGAAGCAGAAAAAGATGAAACCCGATGCTCACCATGCCGAGGACCCCGAGCACCCGGGCCACCATAGGCAGCGGCAAATGGCGGGAAAACAGCGCGACCGCCGCCATCCAGCCGCCGGACATCAACATCCACAACAGCATCGAACCTTCGTGGCCGCCCCATACTGCGGTGAAGCGATAGATCGCCGGCAGCTTCGAGTTCGAGTTGGCCGCAACGTAGGCGACGGAAAAATCGTGGTTGAGAAACGCCGCGGCGAGGCATCCGAACGCGAAGGCGATGAGTATCGCCTGAACGCAGGCAGCGACCCGCGCGAACGACATCAGACCGATATCGCCGCGAGCAACGCCAATGATGGGTAAGGTTGCCTGAAGCACTGCGACTGCCGTCGCCAGGATGAGCGCAAATTGACCGAGTTCGGGCAGCATGGAATGGGCGAGGAAGATTCCGACAGTGGGAGAGATTCGCGTCGAGCGGATGAGTTCCCGTGCTCGGCGCCAATTCGCGGTGCGATCCAATCGTGAAATCGGCCCGTATCTTAACGTAGCGCCTACCTCGCAGCCACCCAAACCGGCGGTACTTCTCAAGCCGCAGTCGTCGGCCCCATGAACTCCAACGCAAGACGTTGCTCTTGCAGTGCGGTTCGCGGCATCATGATCGATCAATCCATGGCGATCTGCCGCACGCGCAACGATGAAAGCAATCTGGTACACCGAACAGGGACCGGCCGAGGACGTACTGCACTTCGGCGAACAACCGACGCCGCACGCCGACGCCGGCGAAGTGCGGGTTGCGCTCCGAGCCTCCGGCGTCAATCCGGCGGACATGAACCGCCGGGCAGGTCGAGGCTACGGGATGGAGGGCCCGCTGATCATCCCGAACAGCGACGGCAGCGGCATCGTCGACGAGGTGGGTATCGGCGTCGATCCCGCATGGCTCGGTCACCGCGTCTGGCTCCATAACGGCCAACGAGGGGGCAGGCTGCAAGGCACCGCCGCCGAGTACATCACGATCGATGTCGGACTCATCGCCGAGTTGCCCGAGACGACCTCGTTCGCGGAGGGCGCCTGTCTGGGTATCCCTTGCATGACCGCCCACCGTTGCGTCACCTTGCGAGATAACCTCCTCGATGCAACCGTGCTGGTCAGCGGCGGCGCCGGCGCCGTCGGCCATTACGCGGTTCAATGGGCGAAGCGATATGGTGCCCGTGTCGTTGCCACGGTCAGCAGCGACGAGAAAGGTCGACACGCACGAGACGCAGGCGCCGATTGCGTGGTCGATTACCGCACGCAGGATGTCGCCAGCGAGGTTGGGCGGTTCGCGCCGTCCGGGGTGGATCATGTCGTCGACGTCGATTTCGGCGGCAACATGGCGACGTTCTTCCCGCTGCTCGCCAACAACGGATCGATCGCCTATTACGCGACGAACGGCAATCGCACCCCGGTCTGGCCGGCCGCAGACGCGATGCGCCGCAACGTCACGTTGTCCGCGGTTCTGCTCAACAATGCGCCGCTCGCCGCACGCCAGCGGGCACAGCGAGAGATCGTTCAATGGCTACGCGAAGGCGGGATGCGGCATACCGTGTCGTCCCTCCACCCGCTGGAGCGGTGCGCCGACGCGCATACGGCCGTGGAATCCGGTCAAAAACGCGGCACCGTCGTTGTTGTATGCTCCGACGATCGGACGTCCTCCGTCCGGAAACGAAGCTCACACGACGCGCAGGCCTGATCCTTGCCTGATCGCGCACCGGCATACCGAAGTTCTGCAAGGGCCGGCGAGGAAGCACCAACAGATTCGGCTCGGCGATCCACCCGACAACGCGAATTCTCAGATACCAACGCTACACCCAGGAGGCACTCATGGCACAACGAATCGCATACGTCACAGGCGGCATGGGCGGCATCGGCACCGCAATCTGCCAGCGCCTGCATCGCGACGGCTTCAAGGTCATTTGCGGCTGCGGGCCGACACGCGATCACGCGAAATGGCTGGGCGAACAAAAGGCGCAGGGCTACAGCTTCTACGTATCCGTCGGCAATGTCTCGGAATGGGAATCCACCGTCGAGGCCTTCAAGGCCGTCAAGGAATCCCATGGGCCGGTCGACGTCCTGGTCAACAATGCCGGCATCACCAAGGATGGACTGTTTCGCAAGATGAGCCGGTCCGACTGGGAGGCGGTCATCAATACGAACCTGAACAGCCTCTTCAACGTCACGAAGCAGGTCATCGACGACATGCTGGATCGCGGCTGGGGCCGCATCATCAACATCTCGTCGGTGAACGGACAGAAGGGTCAGTTCGGGCAAACCAACTATTCCACCGCCAAGGCCGGCATTCACGGCTTCACGATGGCGCTTGCCCAGGAGGTGGCCACCAAGGGGGTCACGGTGAACACCGTATCGCCCGGCTACATCGGCACCGACATGGTTCGCTCCATTCGACAGGACGTGCTCGACAAGATCGTAGGCACGATCCCGGTCAAACGACTGGGCACCCCCGAGGAGATCGGTTCCATCGTGGCGTGGCTCGCCTCGGAGGAATCAGGCTTCGCCACCGGCGCGGACTTCTCGCTCAACGGCGGATTGCACATGGGCTGAGGCCGCATGCCTCGACGGTCCGGTCCGCCCGCCGAGGCGCTTGCTCGGCGGGCGGACCCGCTGAAATCACTGAAGCTGGATTTTGGCGTCCTGCACGACCTTCTTCCATTTCGCGACGTCGGTTCTCACCAGTGCCATGAAGGCGTCCGGAGATTTGCTTGGGTCGATCTGCATGCCCACGGCGTCCAGCTGCGCGCGCACTTCGGGCGTCTCGAGTACCGCCTGGATGTCACGAAACATCCGCGTCACGATCTCCGCGGAGGTCCCGGCTGGAAAGAAAAATCCCATCCAGCCATCTGCCGCGTAACCGGGATAACCGGCTTCTGCGATGGTCGGCACCTCGGGTAGCGCCGGCGAGCGCTTTGCACCCGTGATGCCCAATCCGACGAGACGCCCCGCCTTGACATGCGGGGCCGTCGTCGACATGACCGACATCATGGCGCCGATCTGCCCGCCCATCACATCCGTCAGGGCCAGCGCGCCTCCCTTGTAGGGAATCAGCGAAAAATCGATATCGGCCGTGCGCTTGAACAGCTCGCCGGCGAGGTGCGAGATGCTGCCGAAACCTGGGCACCCCACGTCGATCGCGCCGGGACGCCGCTTCGCCAGCGCCACGAACTCCTTGAGCGAGCGCACCGACATCGAGGGATGCACCGAGAGCAGTGTCGGAACGCTTACCGCATTCGTGACGGTCGCGAAATCCTTGAGCGGATCGTACGGTACCGATTTGTACAGTGCCGGGCCCATCGCGATCGAGGAAACGGAACCCAGCAGCATCGTGTAGCCGTCGGGTGCCGAACGGGCAACTTGCTCCGTGGCGACGTTTCCGCCGGCACCGGGACGATTCTCCACCACGACCGTTCGACCGAGTCGCGACGCGAGCCGCGTGGCTACGGTGCGCCCCACGAGATCGTTCGCCCCACCGGCCGCGAAGCCGACCAGCAAGCGTACGGGCTTGCTTGGATAGGCATCGGCCGCCTGTGCTGTCATGCTCGTCGCGACGACGGCCAGACCGACGCACGTACCGGCAATCCAGCCGAGCGTTGTTCGACTCGTCATCGAGACTGCCCTTCAGTGCGCAGGCGCAAGAAAAGCGGGATCGAACACACGGTCCGCCATGACCTGGCAGCGCTTCATCAGTCGATGCTCGTGCGGTTGATAGTCGGGAATCGCGTTGTGCAGGGTGCCGATGTTGTCCCACATGAGGACGTCGCCGACCGTCCATACGTGGGTGTGGAGGTACTTGTCCTGCAGCTGATGCTCGAAGAGCTGCTCCAGCAGCTGGTCGCTTTCGTCCACATCGAGCTCATTGATGCGAATCGCGTAGCCCGGATTGCAGTAAAGCACCTTGCGGCCGGTGATCGGATGCGTCATCACCACCGGATGCACCGAGGGTGGACGCTTCGCGCGCTGCTCGGAGGTGAGCGGCGGACGAATGCTGCCGGCCCGGGTCCGCATCTTGTCCCAGAACTTGTTGAAATCGTGGGTTGCAGTGAGGCCGACGAGGCGAGCTTTCGTCGCCTCCGGCAAGCCGTCGTACGCGGCGCACATGTTCGCGAAAATCGTGTTCCCGAGGGGCTTCCCGTCGCGAACCGGGACCTTCACGGCATAGAGCACGTTCGTAAAGCCGATGGTACGGTTGTACGACATGTCGGTATGCCAGTCCTGGCCTGCATCGCCGAGCCCGATCGGCTCGCCGTTCTCGACGATGTTCGACAGGATCCCCACTTCGGGAACTTGCGGGTCGGCGAGCTTCCCGGTCACCGACTGCTGGATATGGCCGAAGCGGGCCGAAAAGTCGCGCAGATGTGCGGATTCCAGTCGCTGACCAGGGAAGACGAGCACACCGTGTTCACCGAGCGCGTGCACGATCGCGCCGAAATCCTGCGCGGTCAGTGATTGCCTCAAATCGATGCCCGTGACCGCTGCCCCGAGAATCTTGCCGCTTGCCTTGACCTCCATCGCGTTCCTCCGTCGTATCGATTCCAACCCGTGCGCACGCCTCAGGCGACCACCACTGCACCAGGACACGCGTGCTTGTATTGTAGTGTCCTGTGTCGGAGATTCGTAGCGATTGTAAAAACTGTGCCTGGCACGTGCCAGGCACAGTTTCGGGGGTGAGCAGCCGAAGCCGACCGGATCGACGCATTACACTCGAGGCCTTCGTCGGGCGATTTCCCTGCCCCCCCCCACGCATCGAGCCGCCGTTGATTCCCTTCGAGCACCTCTGGATACCGATCACCCTGTTTGCGGCCTTTGCGCAGACGATCCGAAACGCAGCACAGAAGCATCTGACAGCCACGCTCGGCACGCTGGGGGCCACGCTCGTGCGCTTCCTGTACGGCATTCCCTTCGCAGTCGTCTGGCTGGCGGGCGTGTATTACGTCGGCGGCTACGAAATGCCGTCACCGAATCTTCCGTTCGTCGGGTGGATCCTTTTCGGCGCCATCAGTCAGATCGGCGGCACGGCGCTTCTGCTGCGCGTGGTGCAGGAGCGCAACTTCACGCTCGGTGTGGCCTATTCCAAAACGGAAGCCATCCAGGTGGCCTTCTTCGGCTATCTCTTTCTTGCGGATCCGATCGGTGCAGGCGCATTCGCCGCAGCATTCTTCGGCACGCTGGGGGTGATCCTGATGTCACCCATCGATCGCGAGCGGCCACTTCGAGCCCTCCTGAGCGGCTGGACCAGCAAGGTCGCCCTCCTCGGGCTCGCGAGCGGAACGGCCTTCGGCTTTGCTTCGGTCGGATATCGCGGGGCTACGCTCGCCCTCGAGGGAGTACCGTTCATGATCGCCGCGGCATTCGGACTCGTCGTCGCACAGGTCAGTCAGACGGTGCTGCTGGGCGGCTGGCTGCTCAAGCGCAGCGCCAACACGGTGATCCAGGTGTTCAAGGCTTGGCGACCATCGCTTTGGGTCGGGCTCATGGGCGCAGCCGCCTCGGCCGGATGGTTCACGGCATTCGCGATCGAGCCGATCGCGCACGTGCGCACGCTTGCGTTGGTCGAACTCCTGTTCGCCTACGCGATTTCACTCCGATTCTTTCGCGAACGCCTGACACGCACGGAGATGACCGGAATCGCGCTGCTTTGCGTGGCCATCGTCATCGTCACGCTGGCCCGCTGACGTGGCATCGATGCAGGTTCAGTGATCGGAACGAACACGATCCGGCGCAACGGATTCGCACCGGTCGCGATAGCGGCATCGACGATGTCGCCGCTTCGCGCATCCGCAAATCTCACCGAGCCGGGCGCACGCGCCGTTCCGTTAGAATTCAACCCATGCTTCGATCGCACACTGCAGGCTCGTTTCATCGATCCTCACGACTGCGATGAACTCCGGGACACTACGAGGACAACGACGATGGTCGACACGCAAGTCAAGAAGCGCGCATTCTGGTTCTTCGAAGAAAAGAAGCCGAACGTCGCGGACTACATGGAGAACGATCAGCCCGACATCGAGATGATCCGTCTCAGGTTCGATACCGCTGCGGAAAAGAACTGGAACATCATGCGCGAGTGTCACGCCTATTGCATCACGTCCACTCGCGACGAAGTACCGGACGAGTTCAAGTGCCACGAGGCCTTGCTCGCGAAACTGCCGAACCTGCTGATGGTATCGACCACCGGCGCGGGTTACGACACCGTCGATGTCGCTGCGTGCACGCGCGCAGGCGTCCTGGTCGTCAATCAGTCCGGCGCGAACGCGCAAGCCGTCGCGGAACACGCCACCGGCATGCTGCTCGCGCTCACCAAGAACATGCCCTGGACGGACCGCTCCTTGCGCCGCGAACGCGGCATCCCCCGCGAAGTCTTCAAGGGCTGGAACGCCAACAAGGCAACGGTCGGCATCGTCGGCATCGGCGAGGTCGGACGCCGCCTGGCGAAGATCTGCAAGTATGGGCTGGACATGAACGTGCTCGCGTACGATCCCTATGTCGACGCGAAGACGTGCGAGGCGCGCGGCGCGACGAAAGTCGACACCCTCGACGAATTGCTGGAGCGTTCGCGCTACGTGTCGATCAACTGTCCACTCGGCGACGAGACGCGAAACATGATCTCGGCCCCGCAGCTCGCGAGGATGCAAAAGGGGGCGTTTCTGATCAATACGGCACGCGGTGGCATCGTCGACGAACCCGCCCTGGCCGAGGCGTTGCGCGACGGTCATCTCGCCGGCGCGGGCATCGATGCCTGGAAGGTCGAGCCGCCCTCGCTGGAGAACCCGCTGCTCCAGTTCGACAACCTGATTGCCACGTACCACACCGCTGGCGTCACGGTGGATTCACGTATCGCCATGGCGCAATGGAATGCGGAACAGGTGGCCGACACGCTGCGCGGCAAGCGTCCGCCGCGACTGATCAACCCGGAAGCCTGGGAAGCCTACAAAGGCCGGTTCCAGCGCATCTTCGGCTTCGAACCGGCCTGAACTGCCCGCAGCCTCGGGCGATTCGATCGAGGCCTAGCCGCGAATAGGCACGATGCGGCGCTCGTTAACGGAAGCGAGCACTGCTTGCGTCGTCTCGACGATATGCACCGCCTCTTCGCCGGTCGGCAGCAATGATGGCTCACCTTTCACGGCAGCCTCGAACGACGGCACTTCAAGATCATAGATGGGGCTGGCGGCGAACCGCTTCTCGGTCGACCCTTTGGCATCGCGGACCGTAACGACGATCTCCGGTGCGAAGCGCAGCGATGTCGTGGTCAGCGTTGCCTCGGACCCTTCGATGATGAGACTGTTCTCGGCGCTCTTGACCAGTCGCGTGGCGCGCATTACGGCGTGGCCATTGTTCGCAAGCCGCGCGAGGATCGTAATCTGATCGCACGGCACGCCCTCGCGGCGATCCGGATCCGTCACCGCACTGACCTCGGCAAAACGCTCCCCGGTGATCCAGCACACCTGATCGATCAGGTGCACGCCCACGTCGAACACCACACCGCTTTGGCTTGCGTCGGTGCGCCAGGTCGTCCGCGGCGGCATCGCCGATGCTCGTTCGAGCGAGATGGCCGCGATGCGCCCGAGCCGGCCCGATAAAGCGATCTCGCGTGCATGGACAACTGCCTCTTCAAGCCGCAACTGATGCGCCACGCGCAGCACGATGCCCGCCTTGCGGCAGACGTCCACCATCTCGCGCGCGTCCTCGACCTTCATCGCAAACGGCTTCTCGCACAGCACGTGCTTGCCGGCCGCAGCAGCCGCCACGACGGCCTCCTTGTGGATGGCGTTCGGCGTGGCGACATAGATGGCGTCCACCTCGCTGTCGGCCATCATCGATGCGAGACTGGCATGCACGTTCGGCACATCGAAGCGCTGCGCGAAGGCCTGCCCCTTTTCCAGCGAACTGCCCAGGCACGCGACGATGCGCGAACCGGGGCTTTTCTTCATGCCGGGTGCGACGAAGTCGCAGCTGACCCAACCCAAACCGATGATGCCCCAGCGCAGGGGCGATGCTGTACTCATGTCCACTCCCGATGAAATCCCACGTGCCAATGCACCGACCAATCAATTCGCCTGTATGCCCGCTTCCTTCGCGAGTTTGGCGAACTCCGTGACCTGCTTGCGCACGTAGGCGCCGAACTCGTCCGTTGAAGCGCTGGCCTTGAGCTCGATGCCGAATTCGAGGAAGCGGTTTCGAGCCTCCGGCACGGCCACGGCACGCGCGACTTCCTGCCGGATGCGCTCCAGAACATCCCTGGGCGTCCCGGCGGGCGCCATGAGGCCGTTGAACGTCGAATCCTCGAAGCCCTTCAGACCGCCCTCCTCCATCGTCGGCAAATTCGGCAGCAGCGGCGAGCGTTGCTTCGTCGTCACCCCGATGCCGCGCAACTTCCCGGAACGAATGTGCTGAAACGACGTGCTGATCTGATCGAACATGATCATCACTTGCCCACCCATCAGATCGATGACCGCCGGCGCATTGCCCTTGTAAGGCACGTGCAGCAACTTGATGCCGGCCTGACGCGAGAACATCTCGGCCGCAACGTGTCCGGTCGAGCCGCTGCCCGACGATGCGTAAAGCAGTTCGCCAGGACGCTGCCTGGCAAGCGCAATCAGCTCTTTCACGCTCTTCGCCGGCAAAGCGGGATTCACCGACAAGACCATCGGTATGTCCGCCGTCATCGATACGGCCACGAAATCCTTGATCGGATCGTAGCCGGCCGCCGCGACGATCGAAGGAACGCGCGCGAATGTGTTGGAGATCGTCAGCAAGGTATAGCCATCGGGCGCGGCGGCTTTTACAAAGCGCGTTCCCACGATCGCACTCGCCCCGGGACGACTCTCCACCAATATCTGTTGCCCGAATCCCTTCGTCATCTGCTCTGCGACCGCACGTGCGACGATGTCCTGGTTGCCGCCGGCCGCAACAGGATTGATGAATCGGATCGGCTTGCTCGGAAACGTACCCTGCGCCGCGGCGGCACCCGCCGCAAGCATGCCGGCTACGGTTGCCGCCGTCACCCATGTCTTGTTTGCAGTACTCAAGAAGCTCTCCTCATTGATCAGGGCGGGCGTCGAATCGGTCGGCACAGGCGGCACGTCGAGCGCGTCGGATCGTACACCAATCCCAAGGTCGACTGGACTTTGCAGGGCGAGATGCGGTCAATCGCGCGCGAGCGTCTTGCGGACGTCCTCGGACATCTCTTCGATGTGCACACTCGCCCGTTCGAGTTGCAGGCGCATCGGCGAGCGTGAATCCTGATCTCCCCAGCCGCGCTCCAGGGCTGCGCTGAAATCCTCGAACGCCCGCTCGGCCATCGGCATCGGCACGTCGCACTCCCGCGCGAGTTCGAGCGCGAGACTCATGTCCTTGTGCGCGAGCCTGAGGGCAAACGCCGCCGGTTCATAGCGGTTCTGCAGGAACTGCTCGCCGATGCCGTCGAAGGTTCTCCGCCGGCCGGTCATACCCTGGCGCATCGCATGCCACAAGGGCAGCGGATCGACCCCGGCCTTGACTCCCATGCTGAACACTTCGGCGATGATCATGCGGATGCCGAAACTCGCGCAGTTGTGCGAGAGCTTCGCGATCGTACCTGCCGCCAGCGGACCTACGTAAATCGCCTGATCCCCAATCGCATCGAGCAGCTTCCTGTGTCGCTGAAACGTGCCTTCGTCGCCGCCGACAAACAGTGCCAGTTTGCCCGACCGGGCGCCCGTCGGTCCGCCGCTCACCGGCGCATCGAGCAACTCGATCCCTTTGGCCGCGAACATCGGCCCCAGGCGTCGCAACAGGTCGGGCGAATTCGTGGTGAGATCGAACCAGGCGCTGCCGGTTCGCATCGCTTCGAGCAGCCCGCCCGGGCTCAAGGCGACGCGTTCGACCTCGGCCGGGCCTGGCAGGGATGTCAGCACGACGTCCGCAGAAGCGCCGAGCTCCTCGACGCTCGAAGCCCATCGGGCGCCGGCATCTTCCAGCGGCTTCGCGTTCGCTCGATTGAGATCGTGCACCGCCAGCGCGTAACCGGCCTTGCGCACATTCATGGCCATGCCGCCGCCCATGGTCCCGACACCGATGAATCCGACCTGCATAGCCTCCTCCGCTCCGATGTAGGTGTGCGTTGCGCCTGGTTCACCTGCAATTCTACCGTCCGGCATGCACCACCGGGCTAACAGCGTGCCGGACCTGATTTCGAGTCCGACAGGCTGCTAGTCCAGGCATAATTGCCCGAGAGCACCCCTGCGCGTCGATGCCTTTCAGGAGCAGTCCTATGAAACTCGCGTTCATCATTCACAACGAGCATTACACCGCGCGCGTCATGGAGCTTCTAACGCGCTGCGGCATCGACTACTACACCCGGTGGGAAAAGGCGATGGGCAAGGGACACCAGACCGAACCCCATCTCGGCAGCGGCACGTACGCCAGTCTCAACGGGGTGTTCATGATCGGGTTCGAGGACGACGGTCCGCTCGAAGCGTTGATCGCCGAGATCAAGGCCGCGAACGAGCAGATCAAGCGACGTGCCGACCATATCCGTCTGCTGCAGTTGCCGCTCGAACGCATCGTCTGACGCAACCCATTGCGCGTCGATCGAACGATGCGCAGCGAACGAACGCGGGAGGAGTATCCATGAGTGGTGCTGAATTGCTGTCGCTGTCCGCCGTCGAACTGCGCCGCCTGATCGGTGCCAAACGCCTCTCGCCCGTCGAGCTGCTCGAAGCCTCGATCCAGCGGATCGAAGCACTGAACCCCGGCATCAACGCAGTCACCGCGACCTGCTTCGACCGCGCCCGCGGCGAGGCGAAAGCCGCCGAAGCGGCCGTCATGCGGGGAGACTCGCTCGGCATGCTGCACGGTCTGCCGACCGGCATCAAGGATCTGGAGGATACGGCGGGCCTGCTCTCGACCTACGGTTCTCCCTTGTATCGCGATCATGTGCCGGCCAAGGACGGCGCCATGGTCGCGCGGGTCCGCGCGCAGGGCGCGATTGTCGTCGCGAAAACAAACACCCCGGAGTTCGGTGCGGGTGCGAACTCGCGCAATCCCGTATGGGGCGCGACCGGCAACCCTTTCAATCCGACACTCAACGCCGGCGGATCCTCCGGCGGTTCGGCGGCGGCGCTTGCCGTGGACATGCTGCCGGTATGCACCGGTTCCGATACCGGCGGTTCATTGCGCATTCCGGCGGCAAAATGCGGCGTAGTCGGTTTTCGTCCTTCGCCCGGACTGGTGCCGGTCGAACGTCGGCCGTTCGGCTGGGCGCCGATCTCCGTCGTCGGGCCGATGGGCCGTACCGTCGAAGATACGTGTCTCCTGCTTGCGGCCCAGGCTGCGATGGACGCCTGCGATCCGCTGTCTTATCCGGTCGAGCCATCGACCTTTCGCCAGCCCGAGCCCTGCGATCTCGGCTCCCTGAAGGTCGCCTGGACAGAAGATTTCGGCGTATGCGCAGTGGATCCGGGCATACGCGCCACGATGCGTCATCGCATCGAAGCGATGCGCCCCTTGTTCCGCGCGTGCGATCAGGTGAGCTTCGACTTCGGCGAAGCGCACCGCTGCTTCGATGTCATCCGGGCCGTGAGCTATGTCGGCCGCTACCACGACGCCTATGTGAACAACCGGGAATCGCTCGGCCCCAATGTTCGAGCCAACTACGAGATGGGCGCCTCGATGTCCCTGGCGGATTTCGCCTGGGCCCACATGGAGCAGACCCGGATCTATCGAGCCTTCCAGGAAATCTACGCCGATTACGATCTGGTTCTCGCGCCGACGACGCCCGTTTCACCTTTCCCCTGGACACAGCTGTACAGCGACGAAATCGACGGCCAGAAGCTGGGGAATTACTATCAGTGGCTGGCCCTGACCTATGTCATTACGCTCGTGACGAATCCCGCCTTGTCGATGCCGTGCGGCGTCGACCACGCGGGCATGCCATTCGGACTTCAAGTCGTAGGGGGCTTCCGGGGCGACAAAGCGCTGCTGAATGCGGCGCACGCCATGGAGCGCGAATTCGAGCGCAACCCGATACTCGCTCGGCCGCGCCCGGATATCGACGCGTTGCGCAAACCCACGCCGGCCTTGAAGTCGATCGTCACGCACCCGCCGCAACACTACACTGTGTGACCGCTGGGCCCTGGAACCGAGGGCTCCCAGGCGAACGCAGTCAGTCGACCCTGACCTTCGCCTGGGCGATGACAGGCTTCCAGCGCTCGACATCGACGCGCAGAAAGCTTTCGAACTCCGCGGGCGTACTCGCCACCGGTTCCATCCCGCCGGACGAGAGCTTCTGCTGCATCTCCGGCGCCAGGATCCCCTTGCGGGCCTCCGATTGAATCCGGTTCACCAGCGCTGCCGGCATGCCCGCCGGGCCGAGCAGCCCATGCCACGTGACGATCTCGATCCCTTTGTAGCCGGACTCCGCGAGGGTCGGCAGATCCGGTTCGAGCGCTGCGCGTTGGGCACTTGCCGCCGCGAGGAACCTCAACTTCCCGGCGACAGCAAAGGGCCGCAGCGTGCGCATCACACCGAACGTCATGTCGACATGACCGCCGATGAGGTCGATGTTCGCCTGGGCGGCACCCTTGTAAGGGATGTGTGCACTGTCGAACCCGGCGGACATCTTCAAC
>JBIKKL010000449.1:0-4475 GCA_044360365.1 Burkholderiales bacterium
TTCGGCGACGACACGTTCGTGGTCATCGAGAAATGGCGGGATGCGGGTGCTCTCAAGGCGCACGCGGCCTCCCCGCACATGGCGGCCTACGCCGGGAAGGTCAAGGACCTGATCGCAAGCCGCATCATCCACGTGCTGACGCCGGCGAACTGACCCCCTTCGAAGCGCAAACCGCCCCGGTCACCTGAAGGTAGCCGGAATACAACAGCCGTCGCCGACGCCTTGCCCGCGGGCGACATCATCGACAAAGGCACCGCATCATGCGTAGTCCGAGACCGAGCGTCGTCCTGCAGCTGCTGCTCGCGTGGATGTTGCTCTCTTTCCAAAGCAGCTTCGCCGCCGAGCGGCTGCTGATCGAAAAGCCCGCCATGTTCGGGTCGGTTTACGTGACCGAAGACGACGATGGCTTGCGCACATTGCGGTTTGCCCGGTACGGTGCACGCCAAAGCGTGGTGAAAGTCGGCGATCCAACCCATCTCGAACTCGCCTACGCCCGCGTGCTTCCGCTCGCCTTCGCTTTTGTCGCGCAACCGAAGTCCGCGCTCGTCATCGGCCTGGGCGGCGGAACGATCCCATCCTTCCTGCGCTCGACCTCGTCCACGATGAAGATCGATGCAGTCGACATCGATCCGGTCGTCGTGGAGGTCGCCAAGAGCCATTTCGGTTTCCGCGAGGACGCGGGCCTGAAGGCGCATGTCGCCGACGGACGCGCCTTCATCGAAGCCGCCAAGGATCGCTACGATTTCGTCTTCCTGGATGGCTTCGGTCAGGACAGCGTACCGAAGCATCTGACAACCCGCGAGTTCCTGATCGCCGTGCGGAGCATCCTTGCCCCGGGCGGCATCGTTATCGGCAATGTCTGGGGACGCGACGTCAATCGACTCTACGATGCAATGATCCGCACCTATCGCGCCGTGTTTCGGGAGATCTACATCGTGGACGTTCTCGGATCGGGAAACAAGATCGTCATTGCGACGCCGACCCGATTCTCCGCCACCCATCGGGAGTTGGTGCGCAGAGCCCAGCAGACCGGCGATCGGCTGAAGCTGAAGAACGATCTGGGCGACGTGGCGGAGAATCAGATGCGCCTGCCGGGCGTCGATGGTGAGAAGGGGGAGATCCTCGTCGATACCGCTCAGGCGAACCCCTGAAGCGCGCGCCTATGGCGCCGTGACGCCGGTCTGCTCAGGGTCGCCCCAAACATAGACGGCGCGCGCCTTGTTGCCCGTGCCTTCGAACGACAGCGTCTGACACAAGCCACGAACCAGATGCAGACCTCTGCCGTGAGCACCGCACGTCGGCACGTCGGTCGGCAGGCCACGCCAGTCGAAGCCCGCACCGCTGTCTTCCGTTTCGACGGTCAACTGACCGCCGTGGGGCCAGCGTGAACACACGATCTGGATCGCGACCCAGCCGGCGCTGAGACCCTCCAGCTGCTGTTCCCGGGCCTGCAGGTAGCGCTCGAAGCCGTTGGGCTCGTCTTTCAGACGGGAATTCAGTTGCAGCACACCGTGGTCGAGCGCATTCGAATAGAGTTCGGAAAGCACCGTGTAGAGAACGCAGCGATGCGCATCGAGACCGGAGACCTGCTGCAGTTGCGACAGCAGCATCGGGACCGGATCCGTGACACGCAATGCGTCCCCGTGCAGCTCGAGCGCGAGCCGCCACTGCCCGGTCGCTGTGCTGTCGCGGCACTCGGATCGACGGGCCTCCACTTGCGCCCGCGGGGCAAAGAGTTCCGGCACCAATTGCACTTCCACCAGACTCGAATCATCGGCGATCGGCTCGTCGCCGCGGAACTCGTCGAGCGCGATCTTGACCCGGTGTGCGGTGCTGGCTCCCGAGACCACCCGCGCCGCCTGCTCCAGGCGGTCGATGCCGAACTGTTCTCCGCGCTCGTTCGTCGCCTCGTGGATGCCGTCGCTTGCCAACAATAGTCGATCACCGCGGCGAACGTTGATGAGTCGCATGCAGCTGCCCAGGTCGAGATCAGCCTGAACGCCCAGCGGAAGCGCGCCGGAGCTGATGCGCTCCTTCACACCCTGTGTGCCGAGCACCAGGACATCCGGCATGCCGCAGTTCGCCACCCAGACACGCTCGAGCGAATCGCTGACCTGGACGAACGCCGCGGCAAGAAACTTGCCGACCGGAAGCTGACCCTTGAGCTTGCGGTTGATCTCGAGAAGGATCTGCTGGGGAGCGAACCCCTTTGCCGTCATCGAGCGAAAGATCTCCGCGGTCGGCAGCGCGGCGAGCGCCGCTGCAAGCCCATGCCCGGTGAAGTCTCCAAGCAGAATGTTCATGTCACCCGACGGCGAGTAGGCGGCAAGCGCCACATCGGCGCTGAAAGCGTCGGTCGGCGTCAGGTCGAGAAGCAGCGCCGAGGTCTGCGGATTGCCGCCCATGACCACTTCGGCGAGCAGCGATTGCGCAACCTCCCAGTCCGCTCGTGCGCGCTCGTGCAACCGAGCCGAATTTCGGTGGAGTGTACGAATGCGCTCGAGCGCTCGAATCTTCGCCTTCAGCACAAGTTCGTCGTAGGGCTTGGTCAGGAAGTCGTCGCCGCCCGCTTCGATGCCGCGCACGAGATCCTGCGTATCGGCTGCCCCGCTGACGAAGATCACCGGCACGAACTCACGCACCGACAGCGCCTTGATCTGATGTGCGCTCTCCAGGCCGTCCATGTGCGGCATGTAGAGATCCATGAACACGATATCGCTGGGATTGCTCCGAAACATCTCCAGCGCATCGCGTCCGTTGGTCGCGATGCTCACGTCGTAGCCCGATCGCGTCAGCAGCGATTTCAACATGAATCGTGCCGACGCGTCGTCGTCCACCACGAGCGCCTTGCGTCGACGCCGCGGCCGCGTCGGCACGCTGACCAGGCCCGAAGACTCAGCTAATCGCATTTCTTGCTCCCTTCATCAACGACTGAACGGCAAAACTCAATGCCGGTCGTACCCATTCGAGTTCGGCATGAATCGCCTCGATTCTGGCCATCGCGTCACCCATCTGTTCGGCTTTCGCCTGCGCCTCCAGCCTTCGTGCGAGTCGGGACAGCTCCGACGCTCCGGCGTTCGATGCACTCGATTTGAGTGTGTGCGCGGCGCGGTGTACTGCCTGTGCGTCACCCACTGACGCCGCAGCGCGCAGAGCCCCGATCAGTTCCTCCGCCGACTGCAGAAAGACCTCGATCAGTTCCGGCAAGTCTTCGGCCATCGTGGCGTGCAGGTTCGCAAGTCGATCGGCATCGAGCCTTCGCCCCGGGGTGCCCGCCGGACGAAGCGTTACGACTTCCGCCCGAACCGCGGATGACACGACAGGCAGCCATCGCTTCAATCCCGCCATGAGCTGCGCTCGAATGAACGGCTTGGGCAGGAAATCGTCCATCCCCGCTGCGCGGCACGCCTCACGTGCCTCTTCCAGCACGTTTGCCGTCATCGCGACGATGGGCAATCGGACATCCCCGGTTCGCTCCATTGCCCGTATCGCACGAGTCGCTTCCAGGCCGTCCATGACCGGCATGTGCATGTCCATCAGCACCAGATCGTAGGACGACGATCTCACCTTGTCGATCGCCTCTCTACCGTTGTTGGCCGTTTCGACGTCGAGTCCGATCTTCCCCAGGAGCGACACGGCCACACGCCGGTTGACTTCGTTGTCCTCGACGAGCAGGACGCGGCCACTGAGACGCTCGGCTTGTGGCGTTGCCGCTGGCATCGCGACAGGGACGACATGCACGGTGCCGTCGAGAGCCGCAACGAGACGGCGCAGCGTATGCTCCAGCGCCTGGGTTCGTACCGGCTTGGTCAAGGTCGCCACACCTTCGACCGGTTCGACCGCCTGTCTGAACGCGCCCGACACGAGCTGCACCTTCATCGTTCCGGCATGTCGCGAGTCGGTATCGATGCACGTCCATATCGACTCGCCACCGCTTACCAATACGCGCCGATCAACGAACACGGCATCGAATGACGCACGAGCGAGCGCCGCGCTGGCTTGCGACGAATCGGTGACAGTCACGACTTGCATGCCGAACGCCGCAAGACGTCGAGACATCGATTCGCGTCCGATATCGTGATCGTTGACGAGCAGGATGCGAGCGGGCGTCATCGGCTGCGTGGCGATCGCTGGCAGTTCTCCCGGCAATTGCACGGTGAACCAGAAGCGCGCGCCCTGCCCGGGTTCGCTCTCGACGCCGATGCGCCCCCCCATCATCTCGACCAGACGGTGACAGATGGCCAGTCCGAGACCGGTGCCGCCGTATCGTCTCGTGGTAGACGCGTCCGCTTGCGCGAACGGCTGGAAGAGTCGGCCCTGAATCTCTTTCGCAATTCCCACCCCCGTGTCGATGACCTCGAAGGCGAGCGTCTGCTCAGGAGCATCAGTTTGCTGGCCGACGCGAACGAGCACGTGGCCGCACTCTGTGAACTTGACCGCATTGCCGACGAGATTGCCGAGTACCTGGGCCAGTC
>JBIKKL010000585.1:0-3509 GCA_044360365.1 Burkholderiales bacterium
TAAGTTGTCGAGCGTTTGGACGCCATGCAGCCCGACGCCATCCAACCCTGGGTTGCAGCCAGATCGCCAACCCGGGTTGGAAGCTATTGCGCTGGCTGGCCGAGTGCGCGGTAAAGCGAAACGAGGTTCTGCGCGCGCACGAGCCATGTCTGCACCAGCGTTCTGCGCGCGGCATAGAGGGTGCGTTGAGCGTCCAGGGTGCCGAGGAACGATTCGATGCCTTGCCGGTAGCGTGCTTCGACCAGCGTCAGGTTGTCGGTGGCGGCGTCGACTAGCCGGGTCTGGGCATCGAGCTGTTGCTGAATCGTTCCACGACGGGCCAGCGCATCGGCAACCTCGCGGAACGCCGTCTGGATCGTCTTTTGATAGCGTGCCGTCGCCGCTTCGCGCAATGCAACCGTCGCTTCGAGATTCGCGTCGTTTACTCCCGCATCGAAGATGGGAACGAGCAATGCAGGTTGCACGCTCCAGGCAAATGCGCCGGCGGTAAACAGGGATGACAACGAGGTGCTCGCGAGACCGGCTGCTGCCGTCAGACTGATGCGCGGAAAAAATGCCGCACGCGCTGCCCCGATGCGCGCATTTGCTGCGCGCAGTTGGTGCTCGGCCTGGAGAACATCCGGGCGGTTCAGCAGAAGGGAGGAGTCCAGACCCGTCGGAACCTCGCTCAGCTTTCGTGTCATGGCTTCGATCGATTCCGGTTCGTTGATCACCGTGACGTCGGTGCCGACCAGAAGGCGCAGCGCATTGCGATCCTGGGCCACTACGGTGGTGAGTGCGGCGAGATCGGACTGGGCCTGTGCCATGATGGTCTCGGCCTGCCGCACGTCGCTGCGCGGCGCGACGCCGCCTTTCAGGCGGGCTCGTGTGAGTTCGAGGCTACGGTTCGCGGCTCGCGCCGTGTCTTCGGCGATGGCGAGCAGACTGCGGTTGGCCGCCATGCCCAGATAGACGTTCGCGATCTCTCCAACCAGCGCGATGCGTGCGGTACGTTCCGCCGCCGCGGTGGCGAAGTATTCCTGCAGCGCGGCTTCGCTCAGGCTGCTCACGCGACCGAAGAAGTCGAGTTCGAAGGCAGTCACGCCGATCCCTGCCTGATAGGCGGTCGAATCTCTGGAGCTGTTGCCCGACGACGAAGCACGTTCGGAGCGTTCGCCGACACTTGCGCTCGCCGAGCCATCGACCCGCGGAACCCGTTGCGCGCGCTGAACTCTGTACTGGCCTCGCACCGCGGCAACGTTGGCCGCGGCGAGCTTGAGGTCCTGGTTGTTCGCAAGCGCAAGTTCGATGATCTGAATCAGCGCAGGATCCGCAAAGATGTCATCCAATGCGAGATTAGGTAGCCCCGCACCCTCGGGTGACTTTGCGTAGGCGTCGCCCTGCGGAAATTGCGCAGGAACCGCAGGCGCGGGGCGCTCGAAATTCGGCAGCAGCGTGCAGCCTCCGAGCAGCGCTCCGGCGAGTGCGACGACGACTGCGGAGCGATTTCCGGGCGTCATGCCTGTGCATCCTTAGGCAGCCGACGCGGCTGGAATCGACGTCTCACCAGCACATAAAACAGCGGCACGAAGAAAATGACGAGGGTCGTGGCCGTCAGCATGCCGCCCAGCACGGCCGTGCCGATCGCGATGCGGCTCTGCGCGCCCGCGCCTGTCGAGATGGCCAGCGGCAGCACGCCGAACATGAAGGCGAAACTCGTCATCAGTATGGGGCGTAGCCGCAATCGTGCACCTTCGATGGCGGCGTCGACGGCCGACTTGCCCAGGCGTTGCGCCTGGTCGGCGAACTCGACGATGAGTATGGCATTCTTGGCCGTGAGTCCCATCGTCGTCAACAATCCCACCTGGAAGTACACGTCGTTCTCCAAACCACGAAGGGAGACCGCGAGTGCGGCGCCGATCAATCCGAGCGGGATGACCATCATGATCGAGGCCGGGATCGACCAGCTTTCGAAGAGGGCGGCCAGGCACAGAAAAATGACCAGCAGCGAGACTGCATACAGGAATGGCGCCTGTCCGCCCGAGACGCGCTCCTGATACGAGAGGCCGCTCCATCCGCTGGATGTGCCCGGCTGTTCGGCAGCGAGGGCTTCGATGCGATCCATCGCTGCGCCGGAACTGTAGCCGGCAGCCGCCTCGCCCTGGATCTCGTACGCGGATTGACCATTGAAGCGCGCGAGCGTCGTCGGTGCCTTCGTCCACGAGATGGTGGCAAACGACGAGAAGGGGGTCATCTTGCCGTCTTTCGAACGCACGAACCATGACGAGAGATCCTCCGGGCGACTGCGGTACTGGGCGTCGCCCTGCACGTACACGCGCTTGACGCGGCCGCGATCGATGAAGTCGTTGACATAGTTGCCGCCCCAGGCGGCCATGAGGGTCGCGTCGACGTCGCGCTGTGCAAGCCCGAGCGCCCCGACCTTCTCCTCGTCGATGGTGACCTGCAGCGTTGCGACGTCTTCGAGTGTGTTGAGGCGCACGGCGGTGAGGGTGTGGTCGCGCTGTGCGGCTTCCACGATGGCCTCGGCGCGAGCCTTGAACTCCGTGCGACTCAGGCCACCCGTGTTCAGCAACTGCATGGAGAATCCGGCGGTATCGCCGAGACCGCGCACGGGCGGCGGGCTCGACGCGAAGAAGCGCGCATCGCGCAGACTCGACATGGCTTGCGTGGCGCGTCGTGCAATCGCTGCGGCGGCGTTGTCTGCACCTTCCCGCTGATCCCACGGAGCAAGCGCGACGAAGCCGCGACCGGCATTCTGCCCGGCGCCTGCCTGGCTCAGACCGGTGAGGGTATAGACCGCTTCGACGTTCGCCTTCTCCCGCTCCAGGAAGTAGTTCTGAACTTCCGTTGCAACGGTTTCCGTGCGCTCCTGCGTGGCCCCGGGGGGCAGGGTGAACTGGATCTGTGCGCGGCCCTGATCCTCGACCGGGAGAAAGCTCGTCGGCAGCCCAATGAAGACGTACACCAAAGCGAATGTGACCGCGCTGTAGACGAGCAGGGCGGGCAACGGTCGACCGACGATCGCGGCGACGGCGCTTTGATAGCGGTCTGCCGTGCGATCGAATCCGTGCGCGAAGCGATCGCCGAGTCGCGCGGCCCAGCGAACGACCCGGCTGCGGCTCGTGTCGTCGGCCCTCGCGCGGGGCTTGAGCAGCGTGGCCGTCAGGGCCGGCGACAAAACGAGCGCGACGACGACCGACAGCAGCATCGACGACACGACCGTGATCGAGAACTGACGATAGATCTCGCCCACGGAACCGCCGAAGAAGGCCATCGGCAGGAACACCGCCGAGAGTACGAGCCCGATGGCGATCAGCGCGGTCTGGATCTGATCCATCGAGCGTATGGTGGCTTCCCGCGCGGATATGCCCGGTTGCTCGTGCATGACGCGCTCGACGTTTTCGACGACGACGATCGCATCGTCGACCAGCAGTCCGATGGAAAGCACCAGACCGAACAACGTGAGCGTGTTGATCGTGTAGCCGAACGCAGCGAGTATGCCGAACGTG
>JBIKKL010000397.1:0-4951 GCA_044360365.1 Burkholderiales bacterium
AGCAGCACGACCGGTACGGCAATGGCCGGGATCAGCGTGGCGCGCCAGCTCTGCAGGAACAGGAACATCACGATGACGACGAGCACGATCGCCTCGAACAGCGTCTTGGTGACTTCCTCGATCGAGAGCTTGATGAAGGCCGTCGAATCGATGGGATAGGCGTAGCGCAGGCCTTGCGGGAACGCCTGTGCAGCGCGTTCGACCTGCGCCTTGACGAGTTCGGCGGTCTCCAGCGCATCGGACCCCGGCGCGAGCTGAATCGCGATGCCGGCAGCGGGTTTCAAATTGAGCCGGCTTGCCACGGTATAGCTCTCGGATCCGAGTTCCACACGAGCAACATCCTGCAGCAGAACCCTGGCGCCGTCGGTCTTCGTCTTGACCAAGATGGCGCGGAACTGGTCGGGCGTATTCAGACGCGAGCGCGCGGTGACGGTGGCGTTCAGCATTTGTCCGGGCAGCGCGGGTTGCTCGCCGATCTGTCCCGCGGCGACCTGCGTATTCTGGGCCTCGATGGCGGCGATCACGTCGCCCGGCATGAGCTGGAAACTTGCGAGCTTGAACGGATCGAGCCAGATTCGCATCGCATACGGCGAACCGAAGACGTTCACATCGCCCACACCGGGGACGCGCGCAAGCGGATCCTGCAGCGTGGAGGTCAGATAGTCCGCAACGTCGCTGCGAGTGCGAGTGCCCGATTCGTCGTACACGGCAATGACCATCAGGAAGTCCGTGCTCGACTTTGTGACGGACACCCCTTGCTGACGAACCTGCTCGGGCAGGCGCGACAAGCCCTGCGATACACGGTTCTGCACCTGGACCTGGGCGATGTCCGGATCGGTGCCGCGTTCGAACGTGACGGTCATGCGGACACGGCCGGCCGAATCCGATGCCGACGAAAAATAGATCATGCCGTCGATGCCGGTCAGCTGCTGCTCGATGATCTGCGTGACGCTCGCTTCGAGGGCTTCGGCAGACGCACCGGGGTAGCTGGTACGAACGTTGATCGTCGGGGGAGCGATGTCGGGATACTGCTCGATGGGCAGCGTAAGAATCGCACCCAGCCCGGAGAGCATGATGACGAGCGCGATGACCCAAGCAAAGACAGGGCGATCGATGAAGACGCGGGAGATCACTTGGGCTTCGGCGCGGTACGGTTTTCGGCATTGCGTGCCGAAGGCGCTGCCGGCACCGGCCGCACCGTCTGCCCGGCGCGGATCCGTCCGAGCCCTTCGACGATGACCCGGTCTCCCGGAACCAGGCCGCTGCGCACGAGCCATTTGTCGCCGATGGTTCTCTCGGCTTCAACGGTGCGTGCGACCGCTTTGTCGTCCGGTCCGGCGAGCATGACTGTCGCCTGTCCGCGCGGATCGCGTGCGACCGCCTGCTGTGGAACGAGGATCGCATCGCGCACCGTAGCTTGCGAAAGACTTGCGCGCACGTACATGCCGGGAAGCAGGAGGCCGGATGGGTTCGGGAATCGCGCGCGCAAGGCGACGGACCCGGTGCTTGGATCCACCATGGCCTCGGCGAACAGCAAGGTGCCCGGCTCGGTATAGACGCTGCCGTCCTCGAGGGTGAGCGACACCTGCGCCGACGACGCCGAGATATCGCCCTTGGTCAAGGCGCGTCGCAGTGCGAGGTAGTCGGCGCTGGACTGTTGAATGTCGACGAAGATGGGATCGAGACGAAAGATCGTGGTCAGCGCCTGCGGCTGATTGGCCGTGACCAGTGCACCCGTCGTCACGAGAGAACGCCCGATGCGACCGCCGATCGGCGCGGCGATTCGTGTATTGCGCAGGTTGATGGATGCTGCTTCGAGTCGCGCCTGGATCTGGGCGATGGTTGCTTCGGACTCGCGCACGCGCGCCGCGGCATCGGTGTACTCTTGCTGGCTGACGGCTTCGATTTCGGCGAGCGGGCGCAATCGCTGCGCGAGTTCCCGTCCGGCTTCGAGTGTGGCCTGGGCCCTTGCGAGATCGGCACGGGCTTCAGCCTCGGTCGCGCGATAGACCTCCGGATCGATACGGTAAAGCGTCTGGCCGGCTCGCACGAGCGAACCTTCCGTGAACAGCCGCTCCCGCACGATGCCCGTGACCTGGGGTCGGACCTCGGAGACTTCGAACGCACTGGTTCTCCCCGCAAGCTGAATCTCGATCCGGACGGGTTCGGCCTGCACGACGACGAAGCCGGCCTCGGTGATTCTGGGCTTGGCCGATTTCGTGTCGTTCTCCGATCGAGTACAGGCGGTGACGAGCACGATCGCGAGGATCGCAGCAAGGGAGCGTGGGCTAAGTACTCGTGCGGAAGTTGAACGCACATCGGACTGCGGCTTCATGGTGGCTTGCCGTTCGTGGCTCATCGATCGCGGGAGCGTATCGTTATCGGAAATCGACCGCTGCCGTGTGACCAGCGCCGTCGGACGACGGCGCACTTCAGGAGCTGCGCCACTTCGGCATGGCTTCCGTAAGCAGGTCTACGGTCTACAGCCAGCAGGTTGGGCACGCGCTGCTCGCGAAAGTTCGTCGCGAACCTGTACCACTTGCGCGATGCCTCGCCCCGATGATTCCTTCGCCGCCAGTGAAACGCTTGCTCCGAGTGCGGGTATCGCAGCAAGCGTGACCACGAGTTCGCCCTACTTGGCGGGCGAGAGCCCGATCTGCTTGAACAGTTGGCGCATCGTGTTGTCTGCGTCGACGAGCATCGCCTGCAGTGCCTCCGGTGTGCTGGTGGCTGACTCGGATCCGCCACCGGCCAGGCGTGCCTTGACGTCGGCTGTCTGCATGGTCGCGACGATGATTGCATTGAGGCGCTTCACGATGTGCGGCGGTGTCTTGAGTGGCGCAACGATGAAGCCGATGGTATCGAGGTCGTAACCGGAGACGCCTTGCGCAGCGATCGTCGGTACGTCTGGAATGAGCGCAAACGGCTTCGCACTGGTGACGCCGAGCGCCTTCAATCTGCCGTCGCGAATGTGCGCCATCGCGCCGCCTGCCGTCGCGAATACGGCATGTACTTCGTTGCCGAGGAGCGATCTGAGCGCCGGACCGGTGCTCTTGTAAGGCACGCGCTTCATCTTCACGCCAGTGGCCAGCGTGAACATCTCGCCCGCAACGTGCAATGAGCCGCCGCTGGTGCCCGTCCCGTAGAGCAATGGAGCACCGCGGGCCTTTGCGAATGCGATGAACTCCTTCACGTTGTCGACCTTCAGCGAAGGGTGGACGACGAGCACGTTGGGAGAGCGTTCGAGTTGCGAGATCGGCGCGAAGTCTTTCACCATGTTGTAGTCGCCGGGCTCGAGGATCGGGGTGAACTGCATCGAGCCGCCGCCGATGCCGAGCGTGTAGCCGTCCGGCGTTGCGCGCGCCACGAGGCCGCCGACGAGGCGACCGGTGCGGTTGTCGACGATCACCTGCTGGCCGAGGGCCGCGCCAATCGCGGGTGCCACGATGCGTGCGAGGAAGTCGTTGCCGCCCCCGGGCGTCGCCGTGACGATGCGGATGGGACGCGTAGGATAGTCTTGCGCGTGAGTGAAGGACGCAGTCGCGGCGGTCAGTGCCAGGATTGCGATTGTCGGACGTGTCAAGTGCATGCGGACCTCTCCTCGGTGGCGAAGTTGCGTCCCTTCGGAACGCTAATCGTGTTCGTGTATGTCAAGTGCGCACGATATCCATGATCTCGCGCACATCATCGAGCGTGTCGAGCCGGTTCACCAATCCGACGACGCGCTCCGCGTGGGCGGCGGATAGCACTCGTTGCGCACATGCGTTGAACTTGCGCATGCGCTGTTCGAGGCTGAGTGGATTGCCGACCCAGCCGGTGAGCTTCTCGATCTTTCGCTCCAGGGTCCGCCCGTCGTTCATCGTCACCGCCACGATGCAATGCATGCGGTCGAAATCGCGCGGAATCGTATCGTCGAATTGCAGCGTCGTTCGCGATAGAAGATCGACGGCATCCGGTGCGAAGCGACGCTTGTCGTCGAAGGAGTCGACGGTGATCTGGCCGTCGAGGAGCGCGATCGTCGTCGCGTACTGCACGCTGAACTTGCCGTCGAGCCCGGTCTTCGGGTGAGGCCGGTTCACATAATCGAAGCGGGGAAAGCGGATCTTCACTTGGGCGATCTGCGTCGGATCGAACCCCGGTTCTTCACGCAGCGCGAGGGCGGCATCGATCGGACGATGCGTGAAGTAGTTGCTCGGATGCTTCTTGAAACCGACGCCGGGACTCACCATGCGATAGGGGTTGCCGAAGTCACGTACCAGCGCATCCGGTTCCGCATGGCCGTTCAGGAAGGTATCGAAGAAGCCGCCGGGCCCGAAGACATCCGGGTGGGCCGTCCAGCCCTTTTTCGCGAGGACGGCGCATTCCACGCCCATGCGGGCGGCGTGTCCGGAGTGCGAGGACTTGGTCATCGATCCGGTGTTGATCGAGATGCTGCCCGCGCGCGAGCCCGATATGCCGAATGCCATGAGGGCCTGCTCACGGTCGAGATCCAGCATTCGGATCGCGGCCGTCACGGCGCCGAAGAGTCCGGTCGTGCCAGGCTTGTGAAAGCGTTGACCATCGGCCATGCCCGTGGCGGCGAGGCGTACGCGACCCTGTACCTCGAATGCCGCGACGATCGCTTCGATGATCTTGCGACCGCTCGTGCCGTGGTGTTCGCCGATCGCCAGGATGGCGGGCAGGGTCGGCGAGGTCGGATGGTTGAGCGGGTACCACGTGTTGTCCCAGTCGAGTGCATGGGCCATCGTACCGTTCGCGTAAGCGGCATTCTGCATCGAGGTCCTGAAGCCGCCGGCGACGACGCTTGCCTGCGGTGCACCGCCCATTTCCCGCACATAGTCGATGACGATGCGGCCCAGGCCGAGGGGTTCGGTCGAACCTGCGAGCATGACGGCAATGCCATCGAGGGCAACGTGCTTCGCCATATCGATCGCAGGCGCGGGCAGGGTAT
>JBIKKL010000246.1:0-6956 GCA_044360365.1 Burkholderiales bacterium
GTTGGGTCCGCCATGGAGGGTTCGCCAGTCCGTTTCTAGTGTCCCGATTGTAACCCTGCATTGGCGCTGCGACGCGACTGCCGGCCGGCACCCCGGAAAGTTCAGCGGGGTGCGCGAAACATCGTGGCACGCATGAAGACGCCGGCGAGAACGACCATGGGGATCACCGCCACCGCTGCGAAGAGGACCACGAAGGCGGCCGAGTAGGCAGTTCGTGGATCCGTGCTGGTATCCGCTCCCGGTGTCTCCAGGTAGGCGAATGCCGCGGTCAGCACCGATGCCGCGAGGACGACACCGATCGTTCGGGTGAGCATGGTGAGGCCGCCGGCGACCCCACGCGCTTCACGCGGCAACGTTGCGACGATGACATCGGTGTAGGTCACCTGCAGCAGCCCGATGCCTACGCCGTTCACCAGGAGTGCGGCGAGAACTGGCGCGAGCAGGGTGGTTTGCGCGCCCAGGGATAGCGCGAATGTGCCGACGCCCAGGCAAAGGATCGCGGCGAGGGCACTTTGCCGCAAGCCCAGTCGATGGATAACCATCGATGCCGCGGACGAACCCAGCAGCATGCCGATCGGAGAGAGCGACAGCGAGAGCCCGATGCCGAGCGGACCATAGCCCGCAGCACGCGCCAGAAAATACGGAACAATGAGGGGCACTGCGAAGGCCGTGAAGTGCAGGAGTACGTTCGCGACGTTGTGCAGAACGAAGTCGCACCGGCTCGTGCGCAGACGGGCGAAGTAGGGCGAAGTGCTCGCGCGCTGCTGATGGACGAACGCCAGCAGCAGGGCAGCCCCGACGATGAGGAACGCGAGGCTGATTCCAATCGAGCCATCGGCACCGAACAGGCTCGGCGCGAGCAGCAGACACGCGATGGCAGCAGCCAGGAGCACGGGGCCGGAGTACTCCGGGCGCTGTGTCGGAGGATCCTGCGGCGGCAGCCAGCGCAGGCAGAGCAAGGTCAGCAGGATGACGGGCACTCGCATCCAGAAGACGCCGCTCCAACCCAGCCAGGCGATGCTCGCGCCACCGAGCACCGGCGCAATGGTGGCGCTGAACGACGTGGACGCCGTGTACAGACCCAGGGCTCGGGTGCGCTGCGTCTCGACGAAGAGTTGGGTCGCGAGCGCGGGGGCGACACTGAGCAGCATGGCAGTCGAGACGCCTTGCGCGACACGCGCCCACAGCAGTTGCGGATAAGTGGTCGCCAGTGCACAGCCCAGATAGCCGACGGCGGCCACCCACAAGCCTGCGCGGAAGACGCGTCGATGCCCCATCGTATCGCCCAGCCGGCCGAACGCGAGCATGAGGCAGGCGTACGTGACGACGTAATACACCACGATCCAGCGTATGCCGCGTGTGTCGAGATCGAACGCGGTCGTGATCGCTGGAAACGCGACGTTGACGGCGATGTCCATGGTCGGCAGCGAAGCGCCCAATCCGAGTACGGCCAGCCCGACATGCGGGTGCGTGGGAGGCGGGGCTTCGGTGGTTGTCATCGGTCTTCTATGGGGCAAGAGGGACGCGCATGCGCGATGGAGCAAGGTCTGCGATGCGGCAGGCGATATCATCTCCGACTTCGGTGCGCCGAGCCATTCCTATCCGGCATCGGGTGCGACAATCGGCATGGCGGTTGCTAGCCGGCAGTACGCGATTCGAAGTCGCCACCACCGCAACTCATACAGGATCGAGCATGAACTTTCTAAAACTCGCCGCAGGCTTGGCCTCCCTGATCGGAGCGACGTGGATCGGTACGGCACATGCACAAGTCGACAGCACATACCCGAACCGCCCGATCCGGCTCATCGCCGTGTTTCCTGCGGGCGGCAGCGTGGATGCCGTGGCCCGGGTGGTGGCGCAGCGCATGTCGGAGTCGCTCAAGCAGCAGGTCGTGGTGGACAACCGGTCGGGTGCAGGCGGATTGGTCGGAGTGGAGATTGCCTCGCAGGCGGCGCCGGACGGCTACACGATGGTCATCGCAGCGAATTCGATCACCACGTATTCGGTGCTGCAGCCGAACGTGAAATTCGATTACACGAAGGACTTGCGCCCGGTCTCTACTGTCGCATCGGCGCCGCTCGTCATGTGCACACCGTCGTCGCTGCCGGTGAAGTCCGGGCCGGAATTTCTCGCGTACGCACGTGCGAATCCGGGCAAGATCAACTTCGGTTCATCGGGCAACGGCACGTCTTCGCATCTGGCGAGCGAACTGTTTCGAAGCATGGGAAACCTCGATATGGTGCACATTCCCTACAAGGGGGCTGCGCCGTCGATCGCGGATCTGATGAGCGGTCAGGTGCAAATGATGTTCAGCAGTGCCTTGTCGATGGTATCGCTCGTGCAATCGGGCAGGCTGCGGGGGCTGGGCGTATCGAGCACGAAGCGCCTGCAGGTGCTGCCTGACGTGCCGACCGTCGCGGAGTTTTTGCCCGGATACGAGTTGTCGCCGTGGTTCGGCATTTGGGTGCCCGCCAAAACGCCCGATGCCATCGTAACGAGGCTCAACGCCGAGATCGTGCGTGCGCTCGAACGCGGTGACGTGAAGGAGTTCTACGGGCGGCAGGGAGCGCTGGCGATTTCGAGCACCCCGGAGGACTTCGGTCGCTTCATCCAGGCGGAAGCGAAGAAGTGGCAATCGCTGGTCAAACGGGTGTCGGCGAAGCCGCAGTAATCGCACGGCGGAAAGGGGGGCACGTTTCCCGTTGCCCCTTTACCTCTTCCCCGCGCAGGCGAAGGAACGTTCGCCTACAAGGTGACGGCATCCATCAGTTCCTTCGCCGACCCGAGCTTCTCCAGGTTTTCGAGGGCCGCGATGGATTTCTCCAGGCGTTCGCCTTGATAGACACGCGTCGCGCAGCTGCGATACTTCTCCACCAGCTCGTCACGCGTCATGAGGTTGTGCGGGGAGCCGCGCACCTTGTCGACCTGTTTCGTGAACTTGCGTCCGTCCTTCATCGTGATGGTGACCGGCGAGCGGCGGCGGGACACGGAATCGTCGCCCCATTCGGGATGCTGGTTCACCTGCACCTTGTCGATCGATTCACGCATGCGCGGATTGCGGCAGTATTCGTCGGAAAACGAATCGAGATCGACGCGTCCGTCCAGCAGCATCGCGGCGAGCACGTAGTCGATGGAGAACTTGCCACGGAAGCCTTCGGTGGGTTTGTGGAAGCGCACGGTGCAAAGCAGATCCGGATGAACGTCGACTTCGAGCTTGGCTGCGTCGGCGAACTTGACGTTGTTCTCTTCGATGATCGCGCGGGCGGCATCGAGTGCGCGCAGGTTGCCGCCGCAGCAAGGATAGCGTTTGATCGTGAGGCCGGGGTCGACGATCGACCAGTGGGTACCGAGCTTGTCGCCGACCTTGCTCAGGTTGTAATTGCCTGCGCCGTGGAAGGCCGAATAGAAACCGTAGTCGCCGTCCAGACCGTCAGGGTCTGCGAAATAATCCCGCTGCGCCACCATCACGGAACTCACGCCGGCGCGGGCCGCGTTGCCGGCATGGATGCCCTTGCCCCAGGTACCGAAGTGCTGCGTGAGACCGCCGGCGTTCGCTGCAGCAAGCCCGATTGCGACGGCCATTTGCCGGGGATTGAGCTTCACGATTGCTCCCGCAGCTGCCGCAGCAGCGGAGGGGCCATACACGGAAGTCGGATGGAAGCCTCGGCGGCGCAATTCCGGTTCGTGCTGGCGTCCCGAGAGCGACATGCGCTCGAACACTTCGAGGCCGATGCAGACTGCAGCGACGAGATCCGCGCCGCTCGAATTCGACTGCTCCATCATCGCCATGGCAGCGGGCAGAATGCAGGCGGTGGGATGGGAGAACCCGGTATCGTCGAAGTCGAGCAGGTGGGAGAGCGAGCCGTTGGCCCATGCTGCGCCGACGGCGTTGGTGCGCAGATTCGTGCCCAACACGCGTGCGTGCGGTGTGCCGCCTTCGTGGCGCGTCACGTCGAGGACGACCTTGCCGGCGGGTTCAACCGTTGCAGCCAGCCCGACACCGATGCAATCGAGAATGTGCCGCTTGGTGGCCGCAACGGCCTCGGGGCTGATCTGCGCGAACTTCGTTGCGCTGGCAAATTCGGAAAGGATGGCAGTTGCGCCCATGGCGGACTCCGTTAAGTGTGCGGGTTGAGTGGGTGATTGTCGTCTAAAACCGTTGCTCGTGGTTCGAGGCCGGCGGGCTGGGCCCGAGTCGGGGAAATCGTTCAGCCCGAAGGCGTGTCGCTGCCGGGCATCGGCAGGGTGATGATGCGTTCATGCGGAGCGAAAAACGCTTCGTACTCGCGTCTGAGTTCCATCAGGCCCGGCTGCAGTGAAGTCCACCTGCGCAGCTGTGCCACTTCCTTGAGGCACTCGTCGAAAGAACGCCGTGCATGATCGGCGAGGTAACTCGCGACGACCAGCGGCGACCGGCTGACGCCCTCCATGCAATGGACCATCACGCGCCCTCGGCTGCGCAAGTCGTGCAGGTTGCAGATGGCTTCCTGCAGGCGCGTCACCGGGTTGCCGAACCCGTCGATCAGTTCGATGCAGCGCCAGTTGACACCGTGGGTGTTGAACGCGCTGTTCGGCCAGCCGTTCAGGGACAGCACGTTTTCGATCCCGGCCTTGCGTACGCCTTCGAGCCAAAGGGCATCGTCGCAGTTGCCGATGGCAATGTCTTCGGTGATCCAGTCCAAACGTTGTCTCGAATGGGAGATGTTGCCGGCGCGCGCATCGGTGCGCCGGTGGGCGAAGTACCGTCGATCCCGAAAGTATGAGGACGAGCGGGTGAGTCGCACCAAGGTTCCCCGAGTATTCCGCATGACAAACAACGCCGTCAATCGCGTACGTTCACTTTGTGGGCCATTCTCGCCCGAATCGCCGTACGCTATTCTCCCGACAGAATACCGGGAGGAACAAGGAATGAGTATTTGCCAGATGATCGGCAGATGGGCTGGCGTTGCGGTCGGGCTGCCCTGGGCGGTCCATGTTGGAACGGCGTGGTCTGCAGACGCAAGCGCGGGCTATCCAAACCGCCCGATCCGGGTCATCGTCGCGTCGCCCGCTTCCGGCGTGGGATCCGATCTCTACATCCGGCTTATCGGACAGAAGCTCACTCAGGCGTGGGGCCAGCAGGTCGTTGCGGACAATCGTCCGGGAGCGAATGGGTCGATCGGCGCGGCACTGGTGGCAAAAGCAACCCCTGACGGATATACGCTGCTGATGGCTCACCCCAATACGTTGACCGTCGGCCCGGTGATCCGCGCGAACGCCGGCTACGACCCGCTGAAAGACTTCACGCCCATCACGATGCTGATGAAGGCGCCTTCGCTGTGGTCGGTCCACCCCGGATCACCGATACGCACCGTTCAGGATCTGGTGGCGATGGCCAGGACGCGCCCGGGCGAAGTGTCCTACGGCACCACCGGGATCGGCAGCGTCGGCAACCTGATCGGTCAGCTGTTCAGTCAGACGGCAGGCATCAGGCTGCTGCACGTTCCCTACAAGGGAGCGGCGGCCGCGGTGCTCGATCTGGCGGCCAACCGCGTGAACTTCGTATCCGCTGCGCTGGCTGCGCAGATCGGCATGGTTCGCGATGGCAAGATCCGTCCCATCGCGACGACAGGCTTGGTACGCGCGCGCTTGACGCCGAACACACCCACGGTTGCGGAGCAGGGTTTTCCAGGGTTCGACGTCACCGCATGGCACGGGATCGTTGCGCCCGCGAATCTGCCTCCCGCGATCCTCGCCAAACTCAACGCCGAGATCACGCGCACCCTGACGCTGCCCGATGTCCGCGAGGTGCTCTTGCAGGAAGGCGGAGAGATTGCGCCGACGACTCCGGAGGCATTCATGGCGGTGATTCGCGTCGAGCATGCGAAGTGGACCAAGGTGGTCAAGCAGGCGGGCGTCGTCGCGGAGTAGGTGGCTGATGGCTTTCCGCGTGCGTCGTGGGAACGAAGTCGCTCGCCATGCGAAAATCGAATCGTTCGCGCCGAGCGCTCGCCAGTGTCCCGAGTCGACGATTCGTTGACACGTGGCCAAACGCTATCATCGCTGCTCCTTCAGCGACAAAGGTGTCGAAATCGACGCCAGACGCGAAGAAACCCCAGCCAGGTTGAACACCTGGCGAGGATTTCCGCCAAAGTATGGCGCCGATTCTCGGCGCCTTTGCGGCACGAATCTCCGACACAGGACACCAGGAACTGCCCGATGAATGCCGACAATCTTTTCGATGTCCTCTCCGACGCCGCCGCGCGCTACGGCGACCGACCATTCCTGATCGTCGGCCGCCGCGAGGAAGTGGCATCCTTTCGGGAACTGCGCGATGCCGCCGATGCGTGCGGGCGCATGCTTGCCGCATTGGGCGTGATGCCGGGCGATCGGGTTGCGATCTGGATGACCAATCGGGTCGACTGGATGGTGGCGGCCTATGGTGCCGCCCGTTGCGGTGCGGTGGTCGTCGGCGTGAACACTCGGCTCTCTGCGCGCGAAGTGGCACACATGCTCACGCTGACGCGCCCGCGCATCTGGTTGCTCGAATCCGATTTTTTCGGCAAGAGCGATCCGACCGCCGCGATCGAACCGGTGCTCGCAGCATTCCGGCAGCAGGGACTGACACCACCGAAGATCCTCGTGCTGAGCGAGGATGACCGCGTACCCGACGGAACGGAAAGTTGGCGCCAGATCCTGTCGATGCATGCAAACGCACCGTCGCTGCCCCCGTCAGCCGAAATGGTGGCGCGCATGAGCGGCGGCGAATATCCGCAGTACTCGGGTGCGGCGGTGATCCTGTCGACCTCCGGTACGACGGCGGCACCGAAAGGTGTCGTGCTCGGCCATGCCGGCACCATACGACTCGCAAGGGCGTGCGCGCAACGGCAGGATCTCGCCCCTGATCAACGCTTCTACAGCGTGGGCCCGTTCTTTCATGCGTCGGGCTTCATGCATGCCATCCTGACGAATCTTGT
>JBIKKL010000173.1:0-8642 GCA_044360365.1 Burkholderiales bacterium
GCCAGGGGCGTGGCGAGACGAATATGACCGACTGGGATCTCGTCGAGGCAGCCTCCGAGCAAAAGCCCGGCAAGGTCCGCAAGAACAAGACTTACACGTTGTCCCCCGGGATGGCCTACCTCTACAACGAGGGCGATCTGCATTCCCCGAGCCGCGCGGGCAGCACGCGCCTGATTCGGATCGAAGGCAAGAACATGGAAAACGTGAAGCGCCTGAAGTTCGAGCCGGTCGCCTAAGTTGTCCGGGCTGCGCCAGGATGCTGTGTAACAGGCGTCCTGGCGCCGTGGATGGCGTGCTCAGCCCGGGATGTCGAATTCCATGGTGAGCACGTTGCGCCCGGCGCCGTAGCGGTAGTCCATCCGGTCGGAGAGCCGGCGTGCGATCAGGATGCCCAAACCGCCTTCAGGGCGATCTTCCTTGTCGAGTTCGAGGTCCGTGTGGTGCTGTATCGGATCGTACGGCGGCGCTGCATCACTGTATTCGATGATCATGGTCTGGCCGCGCTGTTCGATTCGCAGCCAGGCGGATTCATCGCATTCCCGACCATAGCCGTGCATGACCGTGTTCGTGAACAGTTCTTCGAGCACGAGTTCTATCCGCCCGGCGACCGGCTCCTTGAGGGAGGCAGCCGCGATGCAGTGTCGTGTATAGGCGAGGATGGCGGTGAGCGAAACCATCCGGGCGGCGAAGCGTAGGGGCGTTTTGGTCATCATGACGTAGTATTAGATCAACGAGTCAGGGGAGGTGCAATGTCCAGATTTCTGATCGCAGCAGTTGCAGCGATGTTTGCCGCGGCTGCCTGGGCAGGACAGCCAGCCGGCGTCGTGAAAATCGTCAAGGGCAGTGTGGCGCTCGAACGTGCAAATGAAAAGCGCAGTCCCGCGGCCGGCGAGCGTGTCGAGGCAGGGGATCGCATCATCACGGGCGCCGACGGACAAATCGGGGTCACGCTCACGGACAACACGCTGCTGTCCGCGGGGCCGAACTCCTCGGTGGTCCTCGACAGGTACGCTTTCGATTCGACGACGCACGCAGGCGTCATCGATACCTCGGTGCGCCGGGGTACGCTCGCTGTGGTCTCCGGCAAGATTGCCAAGCAGTCTCCCCAGTCGGTCCGGTTTCGCACCTCCAACGCGATCCTCGGCGTGCGCGGCACGACCTTCGTGATCGACGCGGGCAACGGCGAGGGGCAGTAGATCAGTGCATCCAGCCATTCCCATACTCGCAATCTCTGCCTTGGTCGCTTGGATCGGCGAAGATCCGCCGCCGGCGCCCACCGTCAAGGAACGGATCATCCTTCTGCCCGACGCAGATGGTCGCGTCGGTGCCGTGACAGTCAGCGGCGCAGGCGGTGACGAAGCCACATTGGACCGAGCATACGCCACGGCCCAGGTCATGAGCGACGGAAAAATACAAAGCGGTGCAGAAACGGCCGAATCCGTGCGCCAACGGTATGCCTCGACGCTTGGAACATTGCCGCCCGTGCCGGTCTCGTTCAACGTCTATTTTCTCTTCGACAGGGATGAACTCACGCCCGAGTCGACGGCACAGTTCGGATCCATCAAATCCGAACTCGCCAACCGGCCCGCGCCGGAGATCGTCGTGATCGGTCATACGGACCGTGTCGGAACACTGGAGTACAACGACAAGCTTTCCCTGAAACGGGCCGACGTGGTGCGTGCCGCGCTCGTGGCTGCCGGTGTGCCCCCAGGACAGATCGATATCGCGGGCCGAGGGGAACGTGAGCCCGCGGTGGCGACCCCGGACGAAATCGCAGAACCTCGCAACAGACGCGTTGAAATCATGGTTCGTTAGTCACCTGCTGCGAACCCAACCAGCGCAGCACCAGCAGGGTGAGATCATCGGCGCAAGCGGCACCTGCGACGAACCTGGCGACGTCGTCCTGGATTTCGCTCATTGCCTGCACCGCGGACGTGGCAACGGGCAACGAGGCGATGCAGGATGCGAGGCGCTCCATGCCATAGAGTTCGCCGGCATCGTTCTGCGCTTCCGTGACGCCATCGGTGAAGAGGACAAGCAGCGCACCCGATCGCAGTACGCAGGATTGTTCTTCGTACTCGTACTCGTCGAGCACGCATAGGGGTGGGCCGGACGCTGTACGATCGAGCTGATTGACGCCGGCTTCATCGCGCACGTACGGCGCATCGTGACCCGCGATCCAGTAACGCAGATGGCCGGTGGAAACGTCGAGTATCGCTGCGAATGCCGTGACGAAGAGCGACTCTGGGTTGTCGCGCGAAATTTCGATGTTCGCCTGGGTCAGCGGCCGCAGCGAGGCGTCGTCGGGCCGCAATGCGATGCTTTTCGTGAGCACCTTCGTGATCGACATGAAGAGGCTCGCCGGAATGCCTTTTCCGGAGACATCGGCAATCTGGAAAAAGAGCCGACGCTCGTCGAGCATGAAGAAGTCGTAAAGATCCCCGCCGACGGAGCGAGCCGGTTCCACGACTGCAGCGAGTTCGAACCGGGTCTCGTTCCGGAAGCTGTTCTCGGCACGCGGCAGGATGCCCATCTGGATGCGTCTTGCTGCCTCGATTTCCCCGGCTACCCGGGCCGCGGCTTCGCGAGCCTCGCGCAACGAATGCTCCGATACGCGGCGTTCGTGGTCTGCCACGGCAAGAGCGCTCGCCGACAAGCTCGCGAACACGACGAAGAGCGCGACCATCAGCGAGGCGGCGTCGACGAGGAGTCCGTACCAGAGGAAGAGCGAGAAGCCTGTCGCGCATACGGCGACGAGGATGGTGGAAATCAAGAAGGCAGCACGATAGCGGCGCATCCTGGGCGCTACCCCGATGAGGATCGCTGCGAGCAGACCGAGGGCGGCAGCCTCGGCGGCAGGCATCCATCGCGGCCGCGTGAGGTGCCGACCATCGAAGAAGCTCTCGATCATCTGAGCGTGCGCATCGACGCCGGGCACGTAGTCGCCGAGGGGCGTGGTCTTGTAGTCCATGAGGCCCATGCCCGTCAGTGCGACGATGACGATCTTGTGGCGGAACATGTCCGGATGCGCCTGTCCGTTCAGGACATCGAGCGCCGACACATAGCGTTCGGCGATGCGCGGACTGAAGTGGATCCAGACGTCTCCCGCAGCCTGCGTCGGGACATGGAGATCACCGACACGCATCGATTTCACGCGCCCCTCTGCTGATTCGATCTCGATGGCCGACGTGCCTGTCGCGACACGCAGCAATTCGAGCGTGAACGACGGGACGGGCGTTCCGCGTACTCGAGCGAGGAGAGGCACGCGCCGGACGACGCCGAATTCGAGGTCTGTCGACAACAATCCCTGACCTGACGCGGCAAGCTGCAGCTGCGGCAGGCTCGACAGGCAATAGGCGTAACTGCGTACATTCGTAGGCAGTGCTCCGCCGCGTACGACGATCGGCCAGGTGCGCAGGGTATGGCGGTTGCCGGTCGACTGCTCGTCGAAACCCGCGGCGCCGAGGACCACCGGATTGCGCCGCAGCGCCGCGGCGAGGATCCCGTCGTAGGCAGGTAGCCGTGCCAGGACCTCCAGCGCGACAGGATCTTCCTTGCCGATGCGGGAAAGCAGTGCTTCGGGCGAGGTCTGGTCGGGTTCGGCCATGATGATGTCGAGACCGATCGCCAGTGCACCCAACTCGCCGATCGCATTGATCAGTTCGGCCAGCCGCACGCGCGGCCACGGCCATTGGCCCAGATGCTGCAGCGCGCGCGCATCCACCTCGACGATCGTGACCGGGCCGGACAATCTCTCGCGGGGATAGACGCGCTGATAGGTATCGAACCAGGCGAGACGCAGGCGTTCGACAGGCAACGGCGAGGGCAGGACGACAAGTGCGCACAATGCGATCGTCCAGGCAATCGCGATCCAGCGTCCGCGTCCGGCGCGCAGCGCGCGGATGATGGCAGGGAGCACGACGTCGATCAAAGCGCGATCTCGAGCCCGTCGTAGGCCGAGAGGATTTCGAGCGGCATCTGATCCCGGGTGATTTCCTCGAAGCGGCGCGTCTCGCGCAATACGCCCTCGATGCGCTCGTCGTCGTAAGCCGGTTCGTGATGGAACATGCACAGGCGGCGTACACCGGCGGCCTGGCAGAGTTCCACACCCATGATGTTGCTGGAATGTCCCCAATCCGCCTTTACTGAAATGGCATCGGCCAAGGCGTACATGGCATCGAAGACGACGAGATCCGCGCCGCGAAAGAACTCGACGAACGATTGTCGTTCTTCTGCGTCGTCCACCCGGTGTTCGGAATCGGTCGAGTAGACGAAGCATTTGTCGTGCGCTTCGACGCGGTACCCGTAGGAGTCGCCCTCGTGGCGTTGCAGCTTCGGGGTGACATTCAAGCCGCCGATGCGGTGGGTGAGTCCGGGGCGCAAATGGACGAATTCGATCTGCGCCGAGATGCTGGAAAAGTCGACCGGGAAACTGGGGGCGGCCTGCTGACGTCGGAAGGCAGCTTCGAGTGCCTCGTGGCAGCCGTGGATGACGATGCGGTTGCCCGGGATGTAGACAGGGCCGAAAAACGGAAGCCCCATGATGTGGTCCCAGTGCAGATGCGACATGAACACGTGATAGGTCTGCGGGGCGCTTGGGCCTACGCGCTGCAGAATCGATTGTCCCAATGGCCGCACGCCGCTGCCGAGATCGAAGATCACGTGTTCGGCCGTACCGGCAACGAGTTCGACGCAGGAGGAATGTCCGCCGTAGGTGCCACGGACATCGAAAGAGAGTTCCTGGTCGACGAAGCGCTCGATCGCCTCGTCGGAGTCCAACTTCCGTTGGGATGCCGCTCGAAGTGCGGCGATGACTTTGGAGCGAATCTGGGTTGCGGTCAATGCGACGGGAATCGATCCGCGCGTGCCCCAGAAGCGGACGATCACCCGTGACCTCCGACGGCGTTCAATGCTGCATCGACATCGTCGAACAACTCGAAGACGAGATTGAAGCGACTGATGTCGAAGACCTCCCGCACGAGGGGGGCGAGCCCCGCGATCACGATGCGGCCCTTCTGCCCCTTGATCTGACGCGATGCCACCATGAGGATACGCAGCCCGACGCTGCTGACGTAATCTACGCCGCGCATATCGATGACGATCGCACCGGCTTCGCCGCGACATTGGTCGAGATGCGGCTGCAGGCTCGCGCCAAAGGCGTCGGCACTGGCATGATCGATACGCCCAACGGGGGCGAGGACAACGCTGGTGCCGTGTTTCGTGACGTTGAGATTCATGATGCCCGCGCAAGGGTGCCGATGATCGATTATACCGACGCGGTCGGCGACGGCGAGCGGATAGAGAAGGACCGCCTGGCACCTGCCGATCGGCTCAGTGCTGTGCGACCGGTGATCGAATTCGGCGCGATTCGGGTTATCTCGCGAGCGGCCCGGAAGCCCTGCGAAACGGCCTGGGGAAGGCGTACACTGTCGGCCTTTCCGAACTGGCTGTCCCTCGTCTGCGCTACAATCCGTAGTGTCCCCCACGAGCGGGGGCCGCGACAGATGGTGGTGCGTTCGCACCGGCCGCTGTGCGTTCGCAACTTTTCACCGATCCATGGCAAATAGAAAAACCGTTTACAACGAGGCATCTTTCCGGGCTTTGAAGGGGCTGGAACCGGTCCGTCAGAACCCGGGCATGTACACCCACGTCATCCACCCGCTGCACATCGTCCAGGAGGCGATCGACAACGCAGTGGACGAGGCTCTGGCAGGTTACGGCCGCAAGGTCGTGGTCACGCTTTACCGCGATGGCTCCGCCGAAGTGGCTGATGAAGGTCGGGGCATTCCCGTCGGACTTCATCCCGAAGAGGGCAAGCACGTGGTGGAGATGGCATTCACCATGCTTCATGCGGGCGGAAAGTTCAACAAGGACGGCAACGAGAGCGCCTATGTGATCGCCGGCGGTTTGCATGGCGTCGGTGTGGCGGTCACGAATGCACTTTCGAAGCGGCTCGAAGTCACGGTGTTCCGTGACGGCGGCAAGCACGAACTCGTGTTCGAGAACGGCGACGTCGTTCAGCCGTTGAAGAGCACGAAGGCCAAGGAATTCGCCGCACGCACGGGAACCGTCGTCCGTGCCTGGCCCGACCCGAAGTATTTCGACGGCCCCAGCATTCCTCAGGGGGAACTCGAGCACCTCGTGCGTTCCAAGGCGTACCTGCTGCCCGGTCTCACCACGGTCCTTCGCGTCGAGGCGAGGGAGGGCTTCGATGAAAAGACCTGGCAGTTCAAAGGCGGCATGGCGCAGTATTTCGACGGCATGCTCGGCGGCCGGGAACTCGCGGCCCCCCTTTTCACCGGAGAGCGTTTTTTCGAGGAGGCACCCAGCGAACAATCGGCGGAGATACTCCCCGGCGAAGGCGCAGGCTGGGCCCTCGGCTTTCTTGCCGATGGCGATACGTTCAACGAAAGTCACGTCAACCTGATCCCCACACGATCCGGCGGCACGCACGAACTCGGATTTCGCAACGGCATCTTCGAGGCCCTCAAGGCTTTCATGGATACGCGCAGCATTACACCGAAGGGTGTCAAGCTCGTCGCGGAGGACATGTGGTCGCGCGCCTGCTTCACGTTGTCTGCGAAGATCGTGCGCACACAGTTTCACGGTCAGACCAAAGAGAAGCTCACGACCAAGCACGCGGTGAGGCTCCTCGAATTGTGCGTGCGGGATGCCTTCGAGCTTTGGCTCAATGCGCATCCCGAACACGGCAAGCGGATCGCCGAACTCGCCGTCGAGCAGGCGATGAATCGCCTGCGCAAAGGTCAGAAGTACGAGCGCAAGAAATCCTCCGGTGTTGCAACGCTCCCGGGCAAGCTCGTCGAGTGCGCTTCCGGCGACACCTCGCGCAACGAGCTCTTCATGGTCGAAGGGGATTCTGCCGGGGGATCCGCGAAGGAAGCGCGCGACAAGGATACGCAGGCGGTGCTGCCGCTGCGCGGAAAGGTGCTCAATACCATGAGCAAGGACGCGCGGACGGTACTCGCCAACAAGGAGTTGCAGGCCATTGCGACGGCGATCGGCGTCGATCCGCACGGCATGGACGACAATCCCGACCTGTCCGGATTGCGCTATGGCCGCGTCGTCGTGATGACGGATGCCGATGTCGACGGCGGGCACATCCAGGCGCTGCTCCTCACGTTTTTCTTCATGCACTGCCCGAGGCTGGTGGAAGCGGGACGCCTATACGTCGCGCAGCCCCCGTTGTTCAAGATCGAGGTGCCATCGCAGGGCAAGAACAAGCCGGCACGGCGCGTGTACTGCCTCGACGAGGAGGAACTCGACGACGCGCTCGGTCTGCTGCGCAAGGAAGGCGTGAAGGAGGATTCGTGGGAGATTTCCCGCTTCAAGGGTCTCGGCGAAATGAGCCCGGAACAGCTCTGGGATACCACGATGAACCCGGACACGCGTCGCCTTGTGCAGATGCGCCTCGACCGCGACCAGATCCAGAAAGTGCGCTCCACCTTCGAATTGCTCATGGATGCGGGCGAAGCGGAAGGCCGCCGCAACTGGATGCGGGAGCATTGGCGCAGTGTGGAAGCAGATGTATAGCGCGAAGCGCCGTACATCTGCGGGAAGCGGGAAGAGGGAAAGGGGAAACGTGCGTGGTTTAGTGCGGCGAGCCTTGGAGATCGAACCACCCCGTGACTCTTCCCTTTTTGTCTTTCCCCTTTTCCCATTCATCAACGAACATCATCGCAGCCCGAATCAATGACCGACGACCGAACCCCCGATCTCTTCGCCGACGACAGCGACGAGAGCATTGCTCCGATCGAATCACACGCGTCCCAGGCCTATCTGAGCTATGCGGTAAGCACGGTGAAATCGCGTGCATTGCCGGAGGTCGCCGACGGCTTGAAACCGGTGCAGCGGCGGATTCTCTACGCGATGAGCGTGGCGGGCACGCAAGGTTTTGCGAAATGCGCGCGCTTTGTCGGTGACGTGCTCGGCAAGTATCACCCGCATGGCGACACCTCGACATACGAGGCAATGGTGCACCTCGCGCAGCCTTTCAGCATGCGCTATCCGCTCATCAAAGGGCAGGGGAACTTCGGGAGTCGAGACGGGGACTCGGCTGCGGCCTATCGCTATACCGAAGCGCGGCTCTCGCGCTTTGCGGAGCTGATGCTCGAGGAGATCGGCGAAGGGACGGTCAGTTTCCAGAAGAACTATGACGGCAAGGACAACGAGCCGGTGCTCTTGCCCGCACGGATGCCGTTCGGTCTGCTGAACGGTTCGTTCGGCATTCCGGTGGGTTTTTCGACACGCATACCCCCGCACAACATGCGCGAGGTGGCCGAGGCGGCCATTGCGCTCATTCGAGATCCCAAGGTCACCGCTGCGGACATCCATCAACTGATGCCCGGACCGGATTTCCCCGGCGGCGGCCAGATCATTTCGCGCCCGGAAGAACTCCTGGCCGCGTACGAGACCGGGCGCGGCTCGATCACCATGCGAGCGCGCTGGACGGTCGAGAACCTCGCGCGCGGGCAGTGGCAGATCGTCGTGACCGAACTGCCCCATACGACATCGGCCCGGCAGGTGCAGGAAGAGATCCAGGCGCTGGTCGAGCCCAAGCCCTCCACCGGGCGCAAGGATGTCAGTCCGGAGCAGACGCGCACGCGCCAGTTCATTCTCGAGCT
>JBIKKL010000404.1:0-4891 GCA_044360365.1 Burkholderiales bacterium
GGAGGCCGTGCGCGACGAGTCGGACCGCAAGTCGAGGCTGCGCCTGGTGATCGAGCCCCGTTCGTCGCGTCAGAGCGTCGAGGAGACGATCAACGCCTTGCTCGTCCATACGAGTCTCGAGACGAAGATCCCGATCAACATGACGTGGATCGGTCTCGATGGGCTGCCGGATCAAAAGGGCATCGTCGAAATTCTGCGCGAGTGGACGGACTTCCGCCTATCCACGGTGCGCCGGCGAACCGAATTCAGGCGGCAGAAATGCGAAGACCGCCTGCATATCGTCGAAGGCCGCATTCTGGCCTTCGCACACATCGACGAAATCATCCGAATCATCCGTGCCTCGGAGGATGTGCCTGCCGCCCGCGCGGCCCTCATGGCGCGCTGGAATTTCACCGAGCGGCAGGCCCAGGACATCTGCGATCTGCGTCTCGGGCAGTTGACCCGCCTCGATGGCATCAAGCTTACCGAGGAGAGCAAGAAGCTGCAGAACGAGCGTGACGACTACAACCGCATTCTGGGTTCCGACCGTGTACTGCGCAACCTCGTGATCAAGGAATTGGGCGACGACGCCAAGAAGTACGGCGACGACCGTCGTACGACTATCGAATCGGCCGAGCGCGCGACGATCGAGCGATCGGTCGTGGAGGAACCGGTCACGGTGATCCTGTCCAAGCGTGGGTGGATACGTGCGCGCAACGGGCATGGCATCGACATGAATGCCATCTCGTTCAAGGACGGCGACGAGCGTTTCCTGAGTATCGAGTGCAAGACGACCGACCATGTCATCCTGCTTGGCCAGTCGGGGAAGACCTATACGTTGGCCGTCGCCAGTCTGCCGACCGGCCGGGGCGAGGGCGTCCCGGTGAACACGCTGATCGGCTCCGATCGCGACGAGATCCGATGGATCGGCAGCGGCCGCCACGAGACGCTTTATCTCCTGACGACGACCGCGGGCAACGGCTTTCTTTGCCGCCTGGGCGATATGGTGACGCGCATCAAGGCCGGCAAGGAGTTCATGACGGTGCCCGAAGGTGCGGTCGTTCGCCCGGCGCAGCCGATCTGGGATACGGCGTCGCCGCCGAAGTTCGCCGACAAGGCGATGTTGGCAGCGTTGTCCTCCGATGGCCGCATGGTGTTGTTCCCGCTGGCCGATGTTCCGACTCGAGGCAACGGCGGAGTGGGTGTCCAGTTGCTCGCCTTGCCGGATGGGATCACACTCGCTTCGGCGGCGGTGTCGGACGGCAAGTCTGTGGTCATTGTCGGTGAGCGCCGCGGCAAGATCGTGGAGGAGGTCCTGCAGGGCGATCTGCTGGCGCAGCATTTGGGCAAGCGCGCGCAGCGCGGACGCGTGGTGGACGTCCGATTCAAGGTAAGCCATCTGAAGGGAACGGGGACATGATGCAGCACACACGCCCTCTGGCGGCAATATTGGGCATGGGACTGTCGATTGCAGCGGTGCATGCACAATCGCAGGAACTTCAGAAGCGGCCGATTCGGATGATCGTCGCCGTCGCGCCTGCGGGAAGCACCGACATCATCGCAAGGCTGGTTGCAGCGCGCCTCAGTGAGCGCATCGGACAGCCCGTCGTCGTCGACAATCGGCCCGGTGCGGGCGGCATCATCGGCGTTGAGACCGTCGTGCGTTCGCAGCCGGATGGGCACACGCTGCTCCTCGCGGCCGGATCGCTCGGCACGATCAACAGCTTCTTTCCGAAGCTGTCGTTCCACGTGCAGAAGGATCTGGATCCGATCGCACTCATCGGGACTTCACCCTACCTGCTGGTTGTTCAGCCCGGCTTGCCGGTGAAGAGCGTGAAGGACCTCGTCGACTACGCGAAGGCCCGACCCGGGAAGCTCACGTATTCCGGCTCGACGGTCACGTCTCTGCAGCGCCTGTCGGGCGAGCATCTGAAGCGTATGGCAGGAATCGACATGTTGTTCGTCCCCTACAAGGGTACCGGCGTGCTCATGCCGGATTTGCTTGCGGGGCGTCTCGATGTCGCCTTCGACAACGTGCTCGTTCTCGCAACGCACGTGAAGAGCGGGGCACTGCGCGCCTTGGCCGTGACCGGCGCCAAGCGCTCCGTCGTGATGCCCGAGTTGCCGACGATCTCCGAGGCAGGTGTGCCCGGCTTCAAATCGGCAGGGTGGTTTGGCGTGATGGGCGCGGCCAGGACGCCGCAGGGCATCGTAGACAAGCTGAACCGCGAGATCACGGCGTTGATGACGGAAGAGGGATTGAAGAACCGGTTGATTGCCCAGGGTGCGGAACCTGTGGCGGGTCCGCCGGAACTGTTGCGGACCCACTTGGCGAGCGAGGTCGAGACCTGGGGCAAGTTGATCCGCGACGTAGGGTTGAAGGTCAACTGAAGCGGTCGCTGCAACGACCGCTTGCCGAATCGGCCGACGCCTCCTATTTCTTCAGGGGCCAGGCCGGGCGAATCATCTCGAACGCTTCGGTGACGACGGCATAGTCGTGGTACCCCAGCCGGGCGACAGGCTGTGCGCGAGCCGTATCGAAGCGGCCCTTGACCACGAAGTTGTCGTCGATATGCACGGCGACCACCATGCCGATCACCATGACGTTGCGATCCCCGGTGACCGGATCCCGCGGCAACTCCAGCAGCTGGTGCACCTTGCATTCGAGATTGGCCGGGGAAGCAGCGACCCGGGGTGGCCTGACCAGCGTGGAAGGCAGCGTCGCGAGTCCGGCGACTTCGGTTTCGGCGATGCCATGCGGTGCCGACGACGACGTCTCGTTCATCGCGTGACGCAGTTCCCAATTCACCAGATTACAGACGAACTCGCCCGTTTCGCGCACATTGCGCAACGAATCCTTCTCGCCGCCATCGGCGTCGTGTTTGCCGTTCGCACCGTAGAAAACCATCGGCGGGTCCGACGAGACTGCGTTGAAGAAGGAATAGGGGGCGAGATTCACTGCGCCTTTCGAGTCGATAGTCGTGACCCAGCCGATCGGACGCGGCGCAACGATGGCTTTGAAGGGATTGAACGAAAGCCCGAGCGCTTGCAGCTTCTCGCGGGTCAGGTCCTTGGTCTCGTAATACATGGTGGCCTCGGTGATAGATGGTCGACGATCGAGGAATGCTAGCACGTGGCGCGGATCCCGGTGCAGGGAGCTCCCGTTAAGTGGTATCGGTCCCGCTTGCTCAGATACTCGTTCAAGCTGCACCACCGCGTCGAACGGCGTAGACTTTCCCCGTCGAGACACGGGAGAGCACCGATGACCGATAAACCAGAGATCGACCGTCGATCCCTGATTGCCGCGCAGGCGAGGGAGCGATTGGACGCCATTCGCATTGCACTCAGCCGAGAACTCGCGACGATTCCGCCACCGGTGCCGGCGTGCGACGTCGACTTCAACCGTCTGCTCGACGACCGTGCGCGCGTTACGGATGAACTGCAGCAGTTGCGGTGCTTGATCGAGCAGGATGCGGACGAAGCGGCGATTTTGCTTTTTTGTCGCAGTTCTGAATTTCTGGAACGGCACAACCCAGGATTGCAAGGCGAGGCATGACATGAACGAACACGATGCAACGGTTTCGATTCGCGAGCGAGTCAAGGCACCGCCGGCCAAGGCTCTGGTCGATGCCTATTTCGCGCCTTCGGTGGCAGCCGGTATACGCTTTCAGTTTGCGCCCGAAATGCGTATCCATCTGGCGCACGCCGTCATGCTCGAGCGGCAAGGCATCGTTTCGCGGGCAGACATCGCCCGGATTCTGCGGGTGCTGCTGGACTTGCGGGCCAACGGCCCCGAAAGCCTGGGCATCGACTATCGTCAGGAAGACCTCTATTCGTACGTCGAGACTCACATCGTGCGTACCCTGGGGCCGGAAGTGGGCGGTCGGCTGCATACCGCCCGCAGTCGCAACGATCTGCATACGACCTCGTGGCGTTTGGCGTTGCGGGCGCGCTTGCTCGATTTGTTGCAGGCACTCATTGCCCTGCGCCGAGCGACCCTCGATCTTGCGCTGCGACACGCCGAGACGGTGATGCCGGGCTATACGCATACGCAGCACGCGCAACCCGTATCGCTCGGCTATTACCTGCTGACCGCCGCCGAGGTGCTGGGGCGCGATTTCACGCGTCTACTCGGTGCGCTCGATCACTGCGATTGCTGCCCGTTGGGTGCAGGGGCGCTCACGACGACCGGCTTTCCGATCGACCGCCAGCTCGTCGCCGATCTGCTGGGTTTTCGGCAACTCCTCGAGATCGCATACGACGGGGTTTCCTGTCGCGACGATGCGCACGAAGCGGTTGCTGCTGCGGCCGTGATGATGACGGGCCTTTCACGGCTCGCGACGGACCTGAAATCGTGGAATACGATGGAGTACGGCATGATCGAACTGGCCGACGAGTACTCGGCCGTAAGCAGCATCATGCCGCAGAAGAAGAATCCACAGGCGCTGGAACACATCAAGGGCGCTGCCGCGAAGGTGACAGGTGCGTTGACCACTGCACTGGCCTGCAGCAAGAACACGGCACTCGCCGACGTAAACGACGGCGTGACGGCGTTGAACGTGCCCGTGGTCGAGGCGATGGACGATAGCCGAAGTTGCCTCGTGATCATGCAGGGCGTGCTCGAAACGATGACGGTGCGTCCCGCCCGGATGCGTCACCTGGCCGAGATCGGATTCGGTACGGCGACCGAATTGTCGGACGTCATCGTGCGCGAGACCGGGATGTCGTTCCGCATGGCCCACAATATCGTGGGCAAGGTGGTGCGCGAGACGATCGAGGCGGGGCGAACGGCGCTGGACATCGATGCCGGCGCCCTCGAGGCGGCGTCTCAATCACTCTTTGCACGCGGCTTGGGCATTTCGGATGCCGTCGTTCGCAATGCGCTCGATCCGATGGAGAACATCCGTCTGCG
>JBIKKL010000040.1:0-15406 GCA_044360365.1 Burkholderiales bacterium
GATTCGGGTGCAATCGACAATGCGCGCAGATATTGGTCACGCGCCGTGGCCGGTTTGCCCTGCAGCGAGAGCGTACGGCCGAGTTCGAGCAGGGTCATGGTGTCGTTCGAATCGTACGCAAGCGCCTCGCGCAATACCGACAACGCCTCGTCGTACCGGGCGCACCGCTGCAGCACGATGCCGAGATTCAGGCGCGCATCCGCGAACGCCGGGGCTATGGCCAGCGCTTGTCGAAAGCGGCGTTCCGCGTCTTCGAGATCGTTTGCCTGCATGGCGAGGACGCCGAGGTTGTGCAGGGGTTCGGGGCGCTGCGGGGCGCTGCGCAGCGCAGCTTCGAAAGACGCACGTGCCCGATCCGGTTGGCCGATCGACGCCTGAGCGCGACCGAGATTGATGCGCGCATCGACGTCGTCCGGGACTGCGGCTACGGCACGTTCTAGTGGCGCGAGGGCTTCCCCGGCCCGGCCCAGTTCGATCAGCGCGATGCCAAGGCGCATGTGAACGGAGGGTGGTGCACCCGGAAGCATTGCCGCCCGCGCGAGCACCGACTCGGCTTCGGCGTGACGACCGAGCATGAGTAACGCCAGCCCCAGGTGTTCGAGTGCAGCGCCATTGCGCGGATCTGTGTTCAGTGCGCGTTCGAGCAGCGGGACGGCGCGTTCGGGTGATCCGAGCGCAAGCTGCGTGACGCCGGAGAGCATCAATACATCCGGATGTCGCGGCGCCTTGCGCAGTGCCTGTTCGCAGACGAGCTGCGCGCTTCGGAAATCACCGGTTTGCAGATGCCGGTCGGCCTGCTGGAGTAAACGAACGAGGGGGCTGGACACGGAGGCGGCCATGATGAATCGGCGATGGTGCATGATAGCTACTGTGCGCAGGGCTCGCCACGCTGCGTGAGGAGAACAATCTGTGCAGCCGTGGGGGCGATTGCAAACAACACGCCGCGTACTGATGGCGGGTGGCGGGCCGAGGTCGATGCGCGGTAGCGGCATCGAGATGTATCGATCGTAACTCGGCGCGCGGTGGCCGCTCGCGCTGCACGCTTCGACGAATCATCGCTGCTTCCGTGCGTCCGTCGGAGGCGCCGTGTCGGTCCTGCGACCTTCCCGTACGCAGCGCCTGTCGAACCTGATTCGTGAAATCCAGATCCTGTCGCGTCGCCCGAGCTTTGCGCTCGCGCGATCACTCTCACTTCTCATCCCCTATGGCTGAAGCAAACGACAAGCGTCTCGATCTCGAAGACGACCTAGAGCAGTTGCTCGACCTGTTGCGCGAGCAGCGCGCCGCGGCCGAAGCGGGCTCAGGCATTCCGACGGATCTGCAACCGGCCGAGTCGCCGGTGCTCCCCGAGCTCGAACGGCAACTGAATGCCCTGCATCCGGCCGATGTCGCGCACATCCTCGAGATGCTGCCGATCGACGACCGGTTGCTGATCTGGGATCTGGTCAAGCAGGAGCGCGACGGCGAGATACTGCTGGAGGTCTCGGATGCGGTGCGCGAGACGCTCATCGCCAACATGGAAGCCGACGAGCTGGTCGCAGCCGCCGAGCAGCTCGATACCGACGAGATCGCGGACCTCGCACCCGACCTGCCGCGCGAGGTCATGGACGATGTGTTCGAGTCGCTCTCCATCGAGGAGCGCGAGCAGTTGCGCGCCGCCATGTCGTACGCGGAGGATTCGGTCGGCGCGCTGATGGACTTCGACATGATCGCGGTTCGCGAGGATGTCACCGTCGAGGTGGTGCTGCGGTATCTGCGTCGGCGCGATGAGATGCCGGATCACACCGATCAGCTGTTCGTGGTCGATCGCGACGAGCAGTTGCGCGGACTCCTGCCGGTCAATCGATTGCTGGTCAGTTCACCCGATACGCTGATCGGGGCAATCATGTCGACCGAAGACATCGTCTCCCTGCGACCGGAGGACGAGGCGCACGAGGCCGCGCTCTCCTTCGAGCGCTACGACCTGATCTCGGCGCCGGTGGTGGGCGCCAACGGCAAGCTCATCGCGCGGGTCACGATCGCTGCCGTGGTGGACTTCATCAACGAGCAGCGCGAGAACGAGATGCTCTCGGCAGGGGGTTTGAGCGAGGACGAGGATCTGTTCGCGCCGGTCTGGAACAGCGTGAAGAACCGCTGGACCTGGCTTGCCTTGAACCTCGTCACGGCGTTCGTCGCCTCGCGCGTCATCGGGATCTTCGAACATTCGATCGAGAAGCTGGTGGCGCTCGCCGCCCTCATGCCGATCATTGCGGGCATCGGCGGCAACTCGGGCAACCAGACCATCACGATGATCGTTCGCGGTCTCGCGCTGGGGCAGATCACCAGCGGCAATGCACGCAAGCTGCTTACCAAGGAGTTTCTGGTCTCCGTTCTCAACGGGCTCGTGTGGGGCACCGTGGTGGGCGTGTTCGCCTTCCTCATCTATCACAGCTGGCAGCTCGGGGCCGTGATGATGGGGGCCATGCTGCTCAACCTCATGCTGGCTGCGCTGATGGGCTTCGCCATCCCGATGACGATGCACAAGCTCGGTCGCGATCCGGCGCTAGGTGCGAGCGTGATGATTACCGCTATCACGGATAGCGGCGGGTTCTTCATCTTCCTGGGGCTGGCGACGGTGTTCTTGGTCTGACGACCGTGAGTGGTGAAGCGCGAAAGGTGAAGGGTGGCCAACGAGCGTGTTCGCTGGCGTCCTGTTACGGAGGGAAGGGTGAAAGGTGAACAGTGAACTCCTCTCTCCCCGGTTGCAGGGAGAGAGGAGCGGCGGCACTGCCGGCTTCACCTTTCACCCTTCACGCTTCACCGTTCACCTGGGGCGGACGCGCATCGCGCGGGCCCCAGAAAGCAAAAAAGGCGGGAGCACGAATGCTCACCGCCTTATGCTGCAGCGGGATGTTTCTCCCGCTTAATCCTTAGATCTTTTTCTTAGCTGCTTTTTTTGCGGGCTTCTTCGCTGCCTTCTTCGCTGCTTTCTTAGCCATTCCAATCTCCTTACGAGGTTGCTGTTCAGTGCAGGCTCGTGACTTGCACTGCCAAGCTTTCCATTCGACTTTGCATGCATCGCTTCGTCGTTGTATCCACTCATGACGAGAGGATGGATGCTTGGTGAAAGGATTCTAATCCACGTGTAGATCAAAATACAACAGCACAGTCAAGTTTTTTGCGGCATTGATTGCAGTATCAACATCGATGCGACACTCATGTGCTCGCATCGAATGCTCATCGCTGCATGTGATCGCGTGACGATGTGCGTCGACGTGTCATCGCTGAGGAAGAAAGCACTCACGCACGAAGAGATCTTCGATGGTTTCTCTCGAGCGAACGAGGTGAGCGCGATCACCATCGACCATGACTTCCGCGGCACGAGGACGCGAGTTGTAGTTCGAACTCATGCTCATCCCGTAGGCGCCCGCAGACATGATCGCGATGAGATCTCCGGCGTGCACGGCGAGCATGCGGTCGTGTCCGAGGAAGTCGCCGCTCTCGCATACGGGGCCGACGATCTGACAGAGGCAGTCTTCTTCTGCAGAGCGACGTGCGACCGGCAGGATGTCGTGCCAAGCATCGTAGAGCGAAGGACGAACGAGGTCGTTCATCGCGGCGTCGACGATCACGAAGCGTCGCTCGGGCGTCGGCTTCACGTACTCGACGCGAGCAAGCAGTACACCGGCGTTGCCGACCATCGACCGGCCTGGTTCGACCATGATGCGATAGGGTCGATCCTTCGTCCCCGCCGTCAGCGTGTTCACGTATTCCGCGATGGTCGGCGGTCGATCCTCGGCCTGATAGCGGATGCCGAGACCACCGCCGAGATCGAGATGATGAAGTTCGATGCCGTCGGCCGCCAAGGCATCGGCGAGCGCGAGTATCTTCTGCAGTGCCGCAGAGAAAGGCGCGGTCTGCGTGAGTTGCGATCCGATGTGGCAATCGATGCCCGTGATGACGAGCCCAGGCAGCGACCTTGCCTTGCGATAGAGGTCGAGCGCGCGGTCATGCGGCACGCCGAACTTGTCCTGCCTCAGTCCCGTGGAGATGTAGGGGTGCGTCTTCGCGTCCACATCCGGGTTGACTCGCAGACTGATGTTTGCGGCCTTCCCTCGGGTCGACGCGAGGTGGGACAGGCGTTCGAGCTCCGGTTCGGATTCGACATTGAAGCAGTGTATGCCTGCGTCGAGGGCAAGTTCGATGTCGCGCACGCTCTTGCCGACGCCGGAGAACACGATCTTGTCCGGATCTGCGCCGGCCGCGAGCACACGTGCCAGTTCGCCGCCCGAGACGATATCGAAGCCGCTGCCTCGCTCCGCCAGCAGCTTGAGTATGCCGAGGTTCGAGTTCGCCTTCACTGCATACAGAATGAGATGGTCGCGACTGTCGAACGCACGACGATATTGTTCGAAGGCATCGACGATCGCCGCTTTCGAGTACACGTAGCAGGGCGTGCCGAAGCGCTCGGCGATGGCCGTGAGGGACACGTTTTCCACCGAGAGTTCGCCGCCGGATTCGCTGATGAAGCTCACGGGGTCGTATCCTGAATCGTTGAGGGAGGCTGGGTCACCGGCTTGTTCGTTTGCTTCGCGGGCGGTTTGCTGCCCGGCATGTAGAGCGGGCCCTTCAGTCCGCAGCCTGACAGCACCGCGGCAAGGACGAGCATGGAGAGCATGCGTCGCATCGTTCGATCTCGGTTAAGTCTGAGGGGGAATGCGTGCGGACTATAGCAGCCGCATCCAGGGGGAGGAACCTTCTCGGCGGTTGCCGACGCGTCGATCAACGGTAACGCGCCGGCGGCAGCGTCGTCATCTCGCGTTCGATCCAGCTCGATGCCGATTCGAGCAGAGTGTCCGTCTCGATGTCGCGCGCTGCGATGGGCGGGCCGATGCTTACCGTGATCGACCCTGGATACTTGATGAATCCGTTCTTGGGCCACAGCTCGCCGGCGTTGTGGGCGATGGGCAGTACCGGAACGCCGGTCTTGCTTGCGAGCCAGGCACCGCCGGGGCGATACGAGCCTTGCTCACCGGGCTTCACGCGCGTGCCTTCCGGAAAGACGATGACCCAGAACCCGTCGCGCAGACGCAACCGGCCCTGTTCGAGAAGGCGACGCAGCGTGCGTGCGCCCGGGGCTCGCTCGATAGTGATCGGCGACAGTGTGGCGAGGCCCCAGCCGAAAAACGGCAGCCAGATAAGCCACCGTTTGAGGACGTGCACCTGCGGTGGCAGGAGCAACTGAAAGAACAGCGTCTCCCAGGCCGATTGATGCTTGGCGAGGACGATGTACGGGCCGTTGGTCGGTACTGATCCGCGGATTTCCCAGCGGATGCCGCAGAGGGTGCGCGCGAGATGGACGATGAGATGCGACCACGAGGTGACGATGCGATAGCGCAACCTGGCCGGCAGCGGCCAGACCATCCACGACAACAGCGCGTACGGCGGGGTGATGACCAGCGCAGCGAGGAAGAACAACGCGGAGCGCAGCACGATCACGGGCGGCGCCATGGGCGATGACCCCTCACGCAGTCGCGAAGTCCATCGCGAATGAGGCGAGATCCTCATGCTTGATCGTGTTCGGCGGCAATCCGCCTTGCTTGAGCGTCGCCTTGCCTTTGCCTGTCGCAACGAGCACTGGTTGCGCGCCGACTTCCTCGGCCGCCTGCAGATCTCGCAGCGAATCGCCCACGACGGGGACGCCCTTCATCTCGATGCTGAAGCGGCGGGCAATCTCGCGCAGCATGCCTGCCCTGGGCTTTCGGCATTCGCAGTTTGCATCGGCCGCATGCGGGCAAAAGAAGATCGCGTCGATCCGCCCGCCGACTTGCGCGAGCTGGCGCGTCATCTTGTCGTTGATCGCGTTGAAGGCGCCGATGTCGAGCAGACCGCGCCCGATGCCGGACTGGTTCGTTGCGACCGCGATGCGATACCCGCGCTGGTTGAGCCAGGCGATGGCCTCCAGGCTGCCGGGAATCGCGCGCCATTCCTCGGGCGTCTTGATGAAGCGATCGCTGTCGAAATTGATCACGCCATCGCGATCGAGGACGATGAGCTTCATGCGGGCAACCGGGAGATGTTGGCGACGCGGTTGAGCAGGTGGTTCAGCTGGTTGAGCAGCGCAAAGCGGTTGTTGCGCAGTGCCTCCTCGGGCACCACCACACGCACGTCGGTGAAAAACAGATCCACCGGAGCACGCAATTTCGACAACGCCTGCAGCGCCTCGGCGAATCTTCCCGCCTCCATGTGGGCCTGGACCTTCGGCTGCACCTCGCTCAGTGCCGCATGCAGTGACTGCTCGGCGGTTTCTGCCAGCAGACCGGGCACGACGGCGTGCGTCGTGTCGGCGACCTTCTCCTTGGCCACGATGTTCCGCGAGCGCTTGTTCGCTTCGATCAGGCTGGCGGCTTCCGGCAGGGTGCGGAAGCGCTTGATCGCTTCGAGCCTCGGGACGAGTTGATCGATGGGCAGATCGTGCTGACGATAGAGGTCGAGGACGGATTCGATCTCTTCGACCGCGTACCCCAGATCGCGGAAGTAGCCGAGCGCCCGATCCATGATGAATCCGACGAGATCGAACGCCACGCTGTCCGAGAGGCCGACGGCGGCATCGAAGCTGTCGCGCGCCTTGACGAGCAGATCGTACAGTCCGAGCGGAACCTTGTATTCGACGAGGATGCGCAGCAGTCCCAGCGCATGGCGGCGCAGCGCGAAGGGATCGCGGTCGCCGGTCGGAACGAGCCCGATGCCGTAGATGCCGACCAGGATGTCGAGCTTGTCGGCGAGCGCGACGACGGCCGATGCGCCCATTTCGGGGAGGGCATCGGACGCAAAGCGCGGCCGATAGTGCTCCTCGATGGCCTGCCCCACTTCCGGCGCGTCGCCGCCGTGCGTCGCATAGTACCGGCCCATGATGCCCTGCAATTCCGGAAACTCGCCGACCATACCGGTCGCGAGATCGGCTTTGCAGAGCAATGCGGCGCGGTCGACGATCATGGCATCGACGCCGAGTTTCTCCGCGATGAAGGCGCCCACACTGCGCAGGCGCTGAACGCGTTGACGCTGGGAACCGAGCTTGTTGTGGTAGACCATGCGCTCGAGTTCGCCGAGACGCTGCTCGAGAGGCGTCTTCTTGTCCTGGTCGAAGAAGAAGCGTGCATCCGCAAGGCGGGGGCGCACGACGCGCTGGTTGCCGTTCACCACGTTTGCCGGATCCGCGAGCCGCATGTTGCTGACGATCAGAAACGCGGATAGCAGGTTGCCCGAGGCATCGAGCAGCGGAAAGTACTTCTGGTTCTGCCGCATCGTGAGCATCAGGCATTCCTGCGGTACCTGCAGGAACTCCGCATCGAACCGGCCGACGTAGACGCTCGGATACTCGACCAGTGCAGTGACTTCGTCGAGCAGACCTTCGGGATCGGACAGGACCGCGTCGAGTTCGCGCGCATGCGCATCGAGCTGCCGGGCGATGTCGGCGCGGCGTGCCGCAAAGTTTGCGATCACCTTGCCCTCGTCTTCGAGCAGGGCTTCGTAGCGATCCGCATGCGGAATTTCGATCGGCGACTTGCCCTGGAAGCGATGGCCGCGCGTCGATCGACCGCTTTCGATCCCGAGAACGCTGCCCGGCACGACACGCTCGCCGTGCAGCATGACAAGCCCATGCACCGGGCGCACGAATTGCGCTTCGCCCGCGCCCCAACGCATGACTTTGGGAATGGGCAGCTTCTTCAGTGCATCAGCAAGCAGCGTGGCGAGATGGTCGTCGAGCGACTCGCCCGGCTTGCGGGAACGGAAAGCGAAGTACTCGGCTTTGCCGTCCTTGATGCGTTCGAGCACCGACACGTCCACCCCGCAGGAGCGTGCGAATCCTGCCAATGCCTGCGTCGGCTTGCCGGTGGCATCGAGTCCCGCCTGCAGCGACGGCCCCTTGCGCATGACCTCGCGCTCTTCCTGATGACCCAGCACGTGCGGGAAGCGTACGGCGAGTCGGCGTGGCGTGGCGAAGCTGATGTGTGCGGGGGCGTCGGTTGCAACGAAGCCTGCGGTGGTGAGCCCAGAGCGCAGATGTTCGCCCAGAGACTCGCTCAGACGTTGCAGCGCTTTCGGCGGCAGCTCTTCGCTCAATACCTCGATCAGCAGCGGTGCAGTGCTCATGTCGTCCCCCCGGTCAGCATGGGGAAGCCCAGGCGTTCACGCGATTCGTAGTAGGCCTTGGCCACTGCTCGGGCCAGGGCACGGACGCGACCGATGTAGGCCGCGCGTTCGGTGACCGAGATGGCGCCGCGAGCGTCGAGCAGATTGAAGGTGTGGGAGCACTTCATCACGAGTTCGTAGCCGGGCAACGGCAATCCGGCTTCGAGCAGACGGCCGGCCTGGCGTTCGTAATCGGCGAACTGGCGAAACAGCCAGTCCGGATCGGAATGTTCGAAGTTGTAGCGCGATTGCTCGACTTCGTTCTGATGGTAGACATCGCCATAGGTGACGCCGGGCGTCCAGACGAGATCGAAGAGGTTGTCCTTGCCCTGCAGATACATCGCAAGACGTTCCAGCCCGTAGGTGACTTCACCGGCGACCGGACGGCACGGGATACCGCCGACTTCCTGGAAGTAGGTGAACTGCGTGACCTCCATGCCGTTCAACCACACTTCCCAGCCGAGCCCCCAGGCGCCGAGCGTGGGGGACTCCCAGTCGTCTTCGACGAAGCGGATATCGTTGGACTGAAGATCGATGCCCAGTGCCTGCAGCGATCCCAGATAGAGATCCTGGAATGCGGCGGGCGAGGGCTTCATGATGACCTGGTACTGATAGTAGTGCTGGAGCCGGTTCGGATTTTCGCCATAGCGACCGTCCTTCGGGCGGCGTGATGGCTGCACGTAAGCCGCATTCCAGGGCTCGGGACCGATCGCGCGCAGAAAGGTCGCGGTGTGGAACGTGCCGGCACCGACTTCCATGTCGTAGGGTTGCAGCAGGGCGCAGCCTTGCTGGTCCCAATAATGCTCGAGGGTGAGGATGATTTGCTGAAAGCTCAGCATGTAGGGCTCGATCGGTTGGGATGGAAAGACAAGGCGAGAATTCTACCGGGTTAACCCCATGAGGCGCAGCTTCGAGCAGAGACGCAACAGTGGTCTATGGACGCGGTTTCGCGCGACGTGCAGTCGTCATTCCGACGACACCGAGCAGCATGAGTGCCGATGCCGCAATGACAGGCACGTTGCCGAAGCGTACGAAGGGCGTCGCGCCGGTATATCCGCGGACTTCTGCTTGCAGGATACGCGCCTCGAAGGTGGGCGCAGCCGCCACGACCTTGCCTTTGGGATCGACCACGGCCGTCATCCCGGTGTTGGTGGCGCGCAGCATGTAGCGTCCCGCCTCCAAGGCGCGCATCTGGGCGATCTGCAGGTGCTGCGTCGGCGCGATGGAATCGCCGAACCACGCGACATTGCTTACGTTGACGAGCAAGGTCGCCTCGGGCAGCTGACGAATGATCTCTTCGCCGAAGGCATCTTCGTAGCAGATATTGACCGCGACGCGCTGACCCGCGACTTCGATCGGGCGCTGATCGAGGCCACCGCGCGAGAAGTCCGTGAGGGGGATGGCGAGTGCATTCACGATCGGTGCCAGCAGCGGACGCAGCGGGATGAATTCCCCGAAGGGCACCAGATGCGATTTGCGATAGGTCTGCATCGGCGAGGTGCCGATGCTCACGACACTATTGAAGTAACCGCCGCCGGGTGCAAGTTCGGGCAGGCCGAGGAGAACATCGGCGTTGTTTGTTCGCGCGTGCTCCGCGATGCCGTCGAGAAATTCGCGCGGCACGTTCTGCAGGAACATCGGCACCGCGGTTTCCGGCATGACGATGAGGCGAGCCTCGCCCGACGCGCGCACCATCGAATCGTAGAGCTGCAGCGAGGCGAGGATCTGCTCCGGACGCCATTTCATGCTCTGCGAAACATTGCCCTGGAGCAGGCTGACCTGAACGGGTTCGCCATGCGGGCTGGTCCACTCGATCGTACGCAAACCGGCGCCGAGGCTGCCGAGTAACACGAGCGCGAGCATGGGACGAAAGTCCGGGCGGCGCAATCGCTCCGCCAGTGCGTGTACGCCCAATCCGACGACGAAGAGCGTCGCGAGACCCACGCCGTAGACGCCGACGACCGGGGCGAAGCCCGCGAGCGGACTATGGGGCGCCTGCGAATAGCCGAGGGCCAACCATGGGAAACCGGTGAACAGCCAGCCGCGAACCCATTCGGCGAGGATCCAGGCGGCAGGAAAAACGATCAACCGACGCAGCGCTGCAGATCGACACGCCGCGGCGGCAAGCGCTGCCAATGCAGGGTAGAGGGCGAGGTAGGCGCAGAACAGGAGCGTCGTGGCGGCTGCTGCAGGTGCAGGCATCGCGCCGAAGTCGTGCAGGCTCACGTAGACCCAGGAGACGCCCGCGAGAAAATGCCCCAAGCCGAAAGCAAATCCGAGCTTGAATGCTTCACGCGGCCGGGATGCGCGCTCGATGAGGACGAGCAGAATGCCGAGCACGATGGGCGCCAGCACGAAAAGATCAAAGGGCGCGAACGCCGCCACGGCAAGCGCGCCGAGCCCGAACGCAGCGCCCAGCCGCTTCATGCCGGGGATCGATCGTTCGGGGCGCGGCGGCGCGACGACGCGATCACCGCGCCTCGGGTTCGGCAGGGGCGTCCTCGGCGACGCGTTCGACTTCGATCAGATGCAGCCGGCGGTCGTCGGCACGCAGCACCCGCACCAGCAGATTGCCGATGCGTATTTCGTCGCCTCGCGTGGGCAGGCGTCCGAAATGATTGATGACGAGCCCGCCGACCGTATCGTAATCCTCGTCGCCGAACTCGGTGCCTAGGGCCGTGTTGAAATCCGCGATCTCCGTCAGTGCCTTGACGCGGAAGACGCCGGGCTTCTCCTGGATGATGTTGTCGTCGACCTCTTCGAGATCGTGCTCGTCTTCGATGTCGCCGACGATCTGTTCGAGGACGTCTTCGATCGTGACGAGCCCGGCGACGCCGCCGTATTCGTCCACGACGATCGCCATGTGGTTCCGGTTCGACCGGAATTCCTTCAACAGCACATTGAGCCGCTTCGACTCCGGAATGAAGACGGCGGGTCGCAGGATCTCGCGCACGTTGAATTCTTCTTCGCCGGCGTAATAGCGAACGAGGTCTTTCGCGAGCAGGATTCCGATCACGTCATCGCTGTTCTCGCCCATCACGGGGAAGCGCGAGTGGCCCGTCTGTAGGACGAATGGAATGAAGCGATCAGGCGACTCGCGGATGTCGATCATGTCCATCTGAGAACGGGGAATCATGATGTCGCGCGCCTGCAGTTCGGAGACCTGCAGCACGCCTTCGATCATGGAAAGCGCATCGGCATCGAGCAGGTTGCGCTGAAAGGAACTGTGCAGCAACGACACCAGCTCTTCGCGGTCTCCGGGCTCTCGCATGAGTACTGCACCGATCCGGTCGAGAAGGGTATGTTTAATCGGTCTGATGGCCATGATTCGATGTCGTTCGTGTGTGAGTGTGTGTGAGTGATGCAGGGTCATGCAGATACGGCGTAGGGATCAGCAAAGCCGAGCTTGTGCAGCAATGCGGCTTCCCTCGATTCCATGGCTTGCGCGGCTTTCGGCTCGATGTGGTCGTCGCCCTGCAGATGCAGCATGCCGTGGATCAGGAGATGGGCGTAATGGGCGGCCAGCGATTTGCGCTGTTCACGCGCTTCGCGCGCCACCACCGGCGCGCACAAGGCAATGTCGCCGGTCAGGGGGCTTTTTTTGTCGTCGTAGACGAAGGTGAGCACGTTGGTCGCGTAGTCCTTGCCGCGGAACTGCTTGTTCAGGTGTCTTCCTTCGCGTGCACCGACGATCCGTACCGTGACCCGTGCGCGGCTGCGCCTGAGTGCGGCCGCAGCCCAGCCGCGAAGCTTTCGCCGGCTCGGGAGGCCGGGCGCTTCGCACGCGGTCTGCAGCGTGAACAACAGCTTACGACTGCGGTTTGTCCTGGCGTTCGCGGTGCGTTTCGTAGGCATTGACGATGCGTTGTACCAGCGGATGACGTACGACATCGACACTCTCGAAGAGCGTGAAGGCGATGCCGTTGATGTTGCCGAGCACTTCGCGGGCCTCCACCAGCCCGCTCTTCTGTCCGCGAGCCAGATCGATCTGGGTCACGTCGCCCGTGATGACGGCCTTGGTGCCGAATCCCATGCGCGTGAGGAACATCTTCATCTGCTCGGGCGTCGTGTTCTGCGCTTCGTCGAGAATGATGAAGGCGTGGTTGAGCGTGCGACCGCGCATGAATGCGAGCGGGGCGATCTCGATCGTGCTGCGTTCGAACAAGCGGGTAACCTTGTCGAACCCCATCAGATCGTAGAGCGCGTCGTAAAGCGGGCGCAGGTAGGGATCCACCTTTTGCGCCATGTCGCCGGGGAGAAAGCCGAGGCGCTCGCCGGCCTCGACCGCAGGACGCACCAGCACGATGCGCTTGACGCGATCCCGCTCGAGGGCATCCACGGCACAGGCAACGGCGAGATACGTCTTGCCGGTGCCGGCGGGACCGATCGCGAAGGTGATGTCGTGCGTCTGGATCTGCTGCAGATACTGAATCTGGCGGGGTGTTCGGGCGCGCAAGTCGGTCTTGCGCGTCAGCAGCACCAAACCATCGGATTCGCCTGCATCGGGGACTTGCTGTCGAACTTCGACCAACCCGAGCTGTACATCGTCGGGGTCGACGTGATGTTCGGCTTGTGCGTAGAGCCTTTCGAGCGCCTGCACGCCTTGAGCGGTTCGATCGGGCGCGCCCGACAACCGGAAGTACTCACCGCGCCGGGAGATCTGGATTTCCAGGGCTGCTTCGATGGACCGCAGGTTCTCGTCGAGCGCACCGCATAGGTTCGCCAGGCGCTGGTTATCGACCGGGGTGAAGCTGATTTCGACCGACTTCGCTCTCAATGATTGATGAGCACGATAAGAAGGGAGGTACCCATTTTCGGAGATTTCCGCACGCGCGGCAACCAGGCATCAGTTGCAGGGCTCCGGGTCGGCTCAAAGTTCACTGCGCACCGCCCTTCGCGAGACCCTGCCCCGACCCTGAGTCGACCCAGGGTCGGGGCAGGGTGGTAGTACGTACGGGGGCCGTGCAGGTTCTGCGGCCGCGGATTCTCACCATATAGAGATGGAAGCCGCCGGACGACTAAAGGCGGCCGCGCAGGCTATGGGGAAACGCGTGGGCGATGTCGAGGTCGACAAAGCGCCCGATGAGTGTCTCGGGCCCTGCGAAATTCACGACGCGGTTATTGTCCGTTCGACCGCTCAGCTCGCTCGCATCCTTGCGCGCTTTGCCGTCCACGAGCACACGCTGCCGGGTGCCGACCATCGCTTCGCTGATCTGTCGGGCCTGTGCCTCGATTCGGGCCTGCAGCCTTTGGAGTCGCTGCAGCTTCAGTTCCGCGGGCGTATCGTCCTGCAGGTTCGCGGCCGGTGTGCCTGGTCGGGGGCTGAAGATGAAACTGAAGCTCGAATCGAAGCCCACGTCGTCGATCAGCCGCATCGTGGCTTCGAAATCCGCCTCGGTCTCGCCCGGAAAGCCGACGATGAAATCCGATGACAGGCAGATATCGGGCCGTGCCTTGCGCAGCCGTTTGATGATCGACTTGTATTCGAGCGCGGTATAGCCGCGCTTCATCGCTGCGAGGATGCGATCGGAGCCTGATTGCACCGGCAGATGCACGTGGCTCACGAGCTTCGGGATCGTCGTGTAGGCGTCGATCAGGCGCTGGGTGAATTCCTTCGGGTGCGAGGTCGTGAAGCGCAGCCGCTCGATGCCCGGAATCTCGGCAGCGTACTCGAGCAGCAGCGCGAAGTCGCCGGATTCGCCTTCCGCGAGCTTGCCGCGCCAGGCATTCACGTTTTGCCCAAGGAGCGTGACTTCCTTGACGCCTTGTTCGGCGAGCAGTGCCACTTCCGTGAGGACGTCGTCGAGCGGACGGGAGACTTCCTCTCCGCGCGTGTACGGCACGACGCAAAAGGAGCAGTACTTGCTGCAGCCTTCCATGATGGACACGAAGGCCCGCACGCCTTCGACGCGTGCAGGCGGCAGATGGTCGAACTTCTCGATCTCGGGAAACGAAATGTCGACCTGCGGCTTGCCCGAATCGAGCCGCCGTTCGATGAGATCGGGCAGCCGGTGCAGCGTCTGCGGGCCGAACACCATGTCGACATACGGTGCGCGCGCGACGATCTGGGCGCCTTCCTGACTCGCGACGCATCCGCCAACGCCGATCAGCAGATTCGGACGAGCGAGCTTCAGGTGTTTCACGCGGCCGAGATCGTGAAAAACCCGCTCCTGGGCCTTGTCGCGCACGGAGCAGGTATTGAAGAGAATGACGTCCGCGTCGTTCACGTCGTCCGTCTTCTCCATGCCGCGCTCGGCCCGCAGGACGTCCGCCATCTTGTCGGAGTCGTACTCGTTCATTTGGCAGCCGAATGTGCGGATATAGACTTTGGTGGCCATGGCGCAGGGGACTTCAGGCGGTGCCGATGCGGCGGATCAGCGCTTGGCGTCGTTCAGACGCTGGATTTCGTAGGGCGTGAGCAGGTAGATGCGCATCACGAGGCCGGTCGGATCGATGGTATAGACCACGTCCGCCTGGGCAGGCAGGTAACCCGGAAGGATCATCCGGTTGTGGACATCGTAGATCACGGCGCCCGGGGCGAGTCGCTTCTTCTCCCCACCCAGGACCACGAACGGGTTCTCGTAGCCGGTGAGCGTCGTGCGCTTGGCGTTTGCCGGGATCGGGCGCAGTTGTGACCAGGCCGGGGCAGACAAGGTGGCCAACAGCATCGCTGCGAGCAGAGACTGGAAAATCCGCCGGGAAAACGATTGTGCGAGCATGTCGTTCGAAGCCTTGCTCCGGATAAGCCGGCCGCTGCGTGGATCGGCGTGCCGGCCGGCTGGTAGTGATGGAGGGACTCGAACCCTCAACCTCCACATTATGAGTGTGGCGCTCTAACCAGTTGAGCTACATCACCCCGCACAGTGTCCCTTGCTTCGTGGGCACCGGGCTAAAGTGTAGCGCCCGGGCCACATCGGGGGCAGGTATTATCCGAACAATCGTCGCGGCGCGTCAATTCGCCTGGTAAGGAAGTTGCCTCGGCAGAGCGCGGGGCGGGTCGCCGGCTCGGTAATCTCGGACGGGGCCACCACACTCCGGCCGCTCATCGCAGTCGATAGACCGCCGAGCGGTGGCGCGCTGGAGTCCGATCTTCGGCTCGTCGTAAACTGACCTCCGTCCCGTTGTTGGTCTTCCATGTACCGGAAATCATTCATGCGTTTGCGGTTCTTCCCCATGCTTAGCAGCCTGTCGGACCTGATTTCACGACTGCGACGGGAGTGCTTTTCGTGCAGGG
>JBIKKL010000458.1:0-4340 GCA_044360365.1 Burkholderiales bacterium
CAGTTGCTCAACAGCGAACTCGGGCGCATGTTGCAGGTTGCCGAGATCGCCGCACGATTGAAAAGCCTCGATCTTGAGCCTGCCCCTTCGTCACCGGAGGGGTTCGGACGCCGGATCGCCAGCGATATCGCGATGTGGTCGAAGGTGGTGAAGGCGGGCAACATCAAGCCCTGAGTCGTCACGCCGGGGTGTCTTCGAACCGGTGCTGACCACTTTGCGGGCCACGGACAACAGAGAATGCGCCGTTGGTTGACCAAGCCGGCCGCGCAAGGAGCTGACGTGCTGCGGAAAGTCCAGGAACCTTCATCGACTGCCTCGATCGGCGTCTGATCGTAAAGGAGTGGCTATGGGAAAAAGAATGTCGCTGTCCATCGTCGTTTCGTCCCTCGGGGCGGCCATGTTCTGGTCTACGCTATGGGCGCAACCCTATCCGTCGAAGCCGATCACGGTGGTCGTTCCCTTCGCGGCAGGCGGTCCGGTCGATACCGATACGCGCAGGTACACCGCGCGCTTGTCCTCATTGCTCGGTCAACCCGTCGTCATCGATTATCGTCCGGGGGCGGGAACTTCCATCGGTGCGCAGCACGTCGCACGCTCAACGCCCGACGGCTACACGCTGTTGTCCAATTCGTCGGCTTTCGCCGTGTTCCCCGCCTTCTACAAGGACCTGAAGTTCGATCCGGTGCGGGATCTCGAGCCGATCAAGCTGATGCACTTCATTGTGTCGGCCTTGCTGGTTCCTGCGTCCTCGCCCCTCGTATCGTTGTCGGACTACCTCGCCTACACCAAGGCGCATCCGGGGAAGCTCAACTACGGGACCTCCGGGGTGGGCGACATCTCTCACTTGTCGGCGATATGGATGCACTCGATCGCCGGGACGAAGGTGACCTTTGTTCCTTACAAAGGCAATGCGCCCATGATGGCAGATCTGGTAGGTGGGCGGGTGGATGTGGGTTCCTCCTCGCTGGTGAACGCTCTGCCGCAGATTCGTGCGGGCAAGCTGCGGGCGCTGGCGGTGCGCGGGTCACGCCGCGCCGGTCCATTGCCGGATGTACCCACAGTGAGTGAGCATCCAGGGATGCAGGAGTTCAGCAGCGATAACTGGCTCGGCTTCTTCGCGCCGGCGGGAACCCCTGGCGCCGTACTTGAGAGACTTTCGAGCGCGTTGACGGCGATTACCGCCATTCCGGAGATTGCCGCTGAACTGGAGAGCCAGGCCAGCACGCCCGTCGGCAGCACGCCCGTTCAGTTCAAGACATTTGTCGCCAAGGAGATTGCACGCTGGAAGAAGGTCGTGAGCGACGCCGGCATACAGAGGTGAGGGTGTCGGACTGGGATTGCTCCAGCCCCCTCAGCCGGTGGCGTCCACCCGCGCTGAATCCTGAAGGCGTGGGTGGGGAAGGCCGATGATTCGTACCATCGCCGCGCTCATGCACTGGCGTACCTTTGCAGGAACCAGGTCGGGCTGCAGGTTTGATTTGCAGATGCCCAAAGGTCACTGCGCGCGGTCTGAAGCGAAGAAGTGCACTTTGCTGACAAGGACTGTGCCATGCAAACCTCTTGTCGCCATTCGATCCAACATGACTGAATGCCCCCAACGGAGATCCACCGTATGAGTTCACCCGAGTACGACCCCCACGGTCTGAAGGAGCTCGAGCGTCGTCGTGCACATGGCCTGAGCATGGGGGGAACAGACAAGCTCGCTCAACAGCGCGCAAAGGGCCGCTTGAATGCTCGCGAACGCATCGATGCGTTACTCGATGTGGGGAGCTTTCGTGAGTTTGGGCAATTAACCCACAGCGACCTGGCAGCCACCCAGAACAAAACCCCTGCAGACGGCAAGATCGCTGGCTTCGGAACCATCGATGGCCGCACCGTCTATGTCGCATCCGATGACATCACGGTACTCGCCGGTAGCGGCGGACGCGTCGGTGTCAGGAAAGTGTACGAGACCACGCACTACGCCATCGAGAAGGGATATCCGCTCATCATGTTCGGGGAGGGCGGCGGCACCCGCATGCCGGACAACCTCGGCGCAGCCAATCACATGCGCACCCCCACGCTGCTGCGCGGCGAGGTCCGCGACCGCAAGGTGCCCTTCATCAACTGCATCATGGGGGAGAGCTACGGCAGCCCAACCTGGAAGACGGCCCTCGCTGACATCAGCATCCAGGTGAAGGGCACCTGCATGGCCGTCTCGGGCCCGCGCGTCATCGAGCAGGCCACAGGCGAGAAACTCACCCCGGAGGAACTCGGCGGTTGGGAGATCCATGCGCGGCAGACCGGTCTCATCGACCTCGTGGCCGAGAACGACCAGCACTGCATCGAGCTCGCGCGAAAAGTGTTGACGTACCTGCCCTCGAACCATACCCAGCTGCCGCCGCTGGTCGATACCGGCGATGCACCCGACCGGCGCCTCGACGACATCCTAGACGTCCTGCCGGCCTCGTCGCGGCGCGCCTACGACATGCACAAGATGCTCGACCGCATTTTTGACCTAGGCAGCGTGCTGGAACTCAAGCCGATGTTCGACCCGAGTCTCATCGTCGCCTTCGCACGCCTCGCTGGCCGTACGGTAGGAGTGTTCGCCAGCAATCCGATGCATTCGGCAGGGGCACAGGGTCCGGGTGCTTGCGAGAAGGCGGCCGCGTTCGTGTGTCTGTGCGATTCGTTCAACATTCCGATGATCATGTTGCAGGACACGCCTGGTTTCTTCGTCGGTAGGGCGGCCGAGCTGCGAAAGATGCCACTGAAGATCATGACGCTCAGTACGGCACTGCAAAAGCGCAGCGTGCCCCTGATCAGCCTCGTGATACGTCGTTCATACGGACTTGCGCACCGAACCATGGGTGGGGCGGGCGCGCATGCCGACGTGGTGCTGGCCTGGCCTTCCGCGGACATTTCGTTCATGTCGGCCGAGAACGCCGTGGGGGTCGTCTATGCGCGCGAACTGGCGAGGGCGAGCGATCCCGAGGCACTGCGGGCGAAGTACCTGGAAGAAGTCCAGCGTATGAGTTCTCCATGGGAGGCAGCCGGGCTTGGCCTGATCGACGACGTCATCGACAGGCGCTGATACAGTATCTCTCGTTGGCATGCGGCCCGGACGGCGCAGGTCAACGGAGCAGGCGCGCGCTCGCGGGCTGGCCTCAGATGTTTTGAACGAAGATCTTGATCGTCGCATGACTTCGGCCTGATCGATCCCTCCCGTCATCATCGTAAAGGAATCCACCCATGACACGATGTGGAATTCTGGCGGCGGTCGCGCTCGCCCTCGCGGCGCCCGCAGCGGCGCAGACGTATCCCACGAAATCGGTGCGCCTGATCGTGCCGTTTCCTCCGGGAGGCAGCACAGACGTGCTCGCGCGTCTGCTCGGCACCAGGCTAGGCGAAATCTGGAACCAACAAGTCATCATCGACAACCGCCCGGGAGCGAGCGGCATGATCGGTACCGAACTCGGCGCCAGGGCCGCGCCCGACGGCTATACCCTGCTGATGGGCTCGGGTGCACCGCTCACCATCCTGCCCAGCCTGCATGCCAAGCTGGCGTACGACCCGCTGAAGGATTTCGCACCCATCACCATCGCTGCGGCTGTGCCCAACGTGTTCGCACTGCACCCCTCGGTGCCGGCGAAGAATGTGCAGGAACTGATCGCACTGGCCCGGACCCGGCCCGATCAGCTCGCGTTCTCGTCCAACGGCACCGGCACCCCCGGGCATCTCGCCGGTGAATTGCTCAAGACCATGTCCGACGTGCGCATGACCCATGTGCCCTACAAGGGTGCCGCCGGAGCGACGCTCGCGGTTCTGACGGGAGAGGTGTCGATGACCTTCACCACCACCACCGCGGTGCTGCCGCAGGTCAAGGCAGGGCGCCTGAAGATCATCGCGGTGACCACGCTCGCGCGCATCCCGCAACTGCCCACGATTCCAACAGTGGCCGAATCGGGACTACCCGGCTACGAAGCAATCTCCTGGTTCGGGCTGGTGGCGCCTGCGGCGGTACCGGCCGGGATACTGCAGAGGATCACGACGGATGCGATCGGCGTCCTCGGCCAGCGCGACGTGCGCGAGACCATCGCCGGCCACGGCGCCACCGCGGTGGGCAACACGCCCGAACAGGTCCGCGCGCAGATCCGAGACGATCTCGCCAAATGGGCGCGCATCATCAAGCTCTCGGGCACGAAACTCGACTGAGTGAGCGCATAGGTTCGGGTACTGCGCCTTGAGCGCGCAGCTGCTCTGAGCGTCGACAAGGCCGGGCCACGTGAATTACCGTCACCGGGCTGGCAATGGTTTACGAGGGCCTGCCTAACTGCATCCTCGACCCGTCTTGACCTGAA
>JBIKKL010000095.1:0-11036 GCA_044360365.1 Burkholderiales bacterium
CGTCATCGATATTCGGGCGATGCAATTGCGCCAATCAACGTTCCCATTCGTCATGTGGCGACCGGGAGCACCCAAGGCTCGCTATATCGAGCCGCTCTTCTGCGCGAGGACCTGCCCCAGATTATGACATTTCTCCTGGTGCCCTTCTGAGGCTGCCGTCAGGATTCGTTAATCGGAGCCGATGACGAGCGAGGTGATATCGAACTTGTGGTCGAGCGACGACCGAGGTCTCGGGCAGTTCGAGCCACGTCCTTCGTCATACTGCAGTGCCGAGCACGCCTGACGCAGTCGCGGGCTCGCAAGCGTACCTGGCCAGCAAACTGACTCACGGAGGAACACCATGTCGCCCGTACTTTCTGCCTTCCGCTCCGCTGCCGCCCTCGCAGGTCTTGCCCTGTTCGTGGCCGCCTCGCCGACGACAGCCAAAGTCACCAACGAGCAGACCGCGCGTGCTTTTGTGAGCATAGGTGGCACGACGGTCGATCATGATTCCCTGACGGTGCGATCTGGCCACGCCTCGGCATTGGCACGCTTCGGGAACAATGTCCTTCCCGAGGCACGGGCCGCAGGGCGTTCCCTGGTGGGCGGCGAGATGGCCGCCAATGTGCGCCTGGACGACAAACACGAGTATAGTTTTTCGGTGGTCGATTTCGCGGACGGCAGTGCGCGTTACGTGATCAACGTCGAGGCCGACAGCGTCTTCGCCCAACGTGCTGCGCTGGACTTCTACTTGCCGCCCAGCTTCCTCGAGATCACCAGCAATGCCGAATTGCCCAATAACGGGTTGTCGATGTCGATCTCTGCAAGACTCAAGGTCTGCTTCGAGGAACAGTTTTGCACCGGCCCCGGAAGCGAGCAGTTTCGCTTCGAAGCGAGATTGGCCGCCAACTACGTCCGCACGGAACCGCTCGAGGTCAAAGTCCCGGACTGGATTTCACCTCGCTGCAATCCCCGACCGTCACGGATACCGGCAATGCCATCGTGGCCGGCAGCCAGCCCTTCTATCGCACGGTGACCGTCAATTTCAGCGACTTCACCGGCCACCTCGACCTCGGCGAGATCCCCGCGGGCACGCCACTGACCATCGAGTACGACATGACGGCACGGGGCGAGGGGAGGTTGATCGACAACATTGGCCTCGCGGGCATCAACGACCCCTTCATACTCGATACGGACCCGGTATTGCCCGGTCAGACGTTGGCGCTCGTTTTCGCCCCGGTCCCCGAGCCGAGTCTGTTCGTGCTGTGGCTGGCTGGTGGTCTGCTGCTCGTCGGCCAGCGAATGCGCTCTTCCAAGCACCGGTTCGTCTAGCAACACTCCAACGCAATCGCCGGACAGCTCCCTCACATTTCTCCGCAGAGACGCGGATGTGACACCGGCGTCGCTGCGAACCGGGTACAAGACCGAGCATTCCGTCGGCTTTTACCGCTCGCATTTTGCCGGGCTGTTTCACCAGTTCGAAAAGCGCCTTTCGGTGCTGTTGCCGCAGCGCCCCCCATGGAGCGCAACTTCGTCAACGACTGCAACGACGTCGCGATCACCGACCTACCTTGAAGCAGCACGCATGCAGGCATCCCGATTGCGCCTGTCGGCGGGTCAACCAGGCTTTCGGAGGCAGTGATGAACGGTACCGTGAACACCAAGGACCACCTGCACAAGATCCTTTCGCACTTCGACACGGCCATGCTGATTACGCACTCGGAGAACGTGGGAATCCACCCGCGGCCAATGCATATCGCTGAGCTTACTAGCCACAGATAACGGCGTGTACCGGGACAACGCGTGCGGTAAAGGCATCAAGTGCATTTTGCGTGCGGCCTCGGCTGTCGCGACGGGAACGACACCGAAAACCGACGCCGTCCAACACGCCAAAGTCACTCTGTAAGCGGGGCAGGGCGCGCGGGTGCCAGCTCGCACGTTTACGGCACTCACGTACTCGCATCGCTCGTTCGATCGCGCCCGCAGACGGCAGACGATCATATCGAAGGAGATTCCCCAATGTATCTCGCTCACCTGCCGCCCCCGGAACCTCCTCCGGCAACTCCGGACCGACAACCGCCTCCGGTACCGCCGGACCAAGCGCCGGACATCATTCCGCAGAAGGATCCTCCGAGGCATGACGAACCCGACGGCGCACCTCCGCTGATTGTGTCGCTGCAGAATGGATTACGGGGATAGGGGGCTCCATCAATGGAGCGCCTTCACTGACGACCAAGCCCCGAGGGCTTTTCGCAAGCCGACCATGGCGAAGCAGACGTGACCGATCGCGCACAGTCGATCGTGCTTGATTAACCACGGCGGCTCGACGGCTACCGGTGTTCGGTAGGCCGTACCCATCGCAAATGCATCGACGGTGACGCGGCGCTGTCATGAACGCTATCATGGAAGCGTCACACCACGCGCCGCAACCCCCAGCCTCATGGCGCATGTTACGCATTGGTATCGTCCGCCATGTCCCGCCTCAATTTCATTGTAGAACACCAGGCGTCGCACTCTCGCGCACGCGCAGCATGTTTTCAAACGCTGCACGGGGAGGTCCGGACCCCGGTGTTCATGCCCGTCGGCACGCAGGCGACGGTCAAGGGCGTCACGGTCGATGCCCTCGAACAGGCCGGATCGCGCGTGCTGCTGGCCAACACCTACCATCTTCTGCTCCGACCTGGCCCGGACGTCTTCCGCAAGTTCGGCGGAATTCATCGCCTCATGAACTGGAACGGTCCGGTTCTGACCGATTCGGGCGGCTTCCAGATCTACTCGCTGCCTGCCGAACGCACGCTCAACGAGCGAGGCGCGCGCTTTCGCAGCTATGTCGACGGCCACGTGCACCTGCTTTCCCCCGAGAGCAGCATCGAGATGCAAAAGAGCATCGGCAGCGACATCATGATGGCGCTCGACCACTGCATTGCGTCCACGGCACCGTTGGCAGAAGCCGAGGCAGCGATGAGACTGACGCATCGCTGGGCCTTGCGCTCGCTCGATGCGCGGGGTGACTCACCGCAAGCGTTGTTTGGCATCGTGCAGGGCGCATGCCACGAATCGCTGCGCAAGGAAAGTGCAACGTACCTCGGTGGGTTACCCTTCGACGGCCTCGCGATCGGCGGCCTGGCAGTCGGCGAGAGCCATGCCGAACGTTACGAGTTCACCGGCTTGACGACGCAACATATGCCAGCGCACTTGCCGCGCTACCTCATGGGCGTGGGCACCCCGATCGACATCCTCGAAGCCGTGCATCGAGGCGTGGACATGTTCGACTGCATCATCCCCTCGCAGCTTGCGCATCGAGGCACCGCGTTTACTTCCCACGGCAAGATCAACTGCCGCCGCACCGTCTACCGTCTTTCAGAGGCCCCCCTCGATGCTGCCTGCGACTGTCAGACCTGCCGCGAATACTCGCGCGCCTACCTCTGTCATCTGGTGCGTGCAGAAGAATCGCTCGCGGCACACCTGCTCACCATTCACAACCTGAGGTTTTATCACCGGCTGATGCTTTCCATTCGCGAGAGCATCCTGCGCGACGATTTTGCCGCGTTCTACGAACGCCATCGGCGCGAGCTGGCGCGTCATGACGACGACAATCCCAGCGCCCCTCCGCCCGCAAGGAAGCGGACCGATACGCCGCCGCGCCGCGGCGACTACGAGATCGTGAAAGGGCCCTCGGGCGCTTTCAGCGTCCGGCAGATCAGTTCCGGCGAAGTGATGCATTCGACCAATCGCCCTGACGTCGAGGCCAATGCGCTTTATGTCGATCAATCGCGACTCGCGCAACGTGTGCTCCGCGTACCAGTCAGCGATTCCGTGGTCGGGACAAGGCCGACGCCCCCTGCGTCGATCCCGGCACCGATACCGGATCTGGTGATCTGGGACGTCGGTCTCGGCGCTGCTTCGAACGCCATGGCTGCGATTGCATGCTTCGAGCAGGCTTTCGTGCAGCGAGGGGCGTCCGAACTGCGTGCGGTGCGACTGGTCAGCTTCGAGCGTGATCTCGATCCGCTGATCCTGGCCACACAGAAATCTGCTCGCTTCCCGCACCTGCAGCACGCCGCACCGCACGGCCTGCTCGCGAAGGGCCGCTGGATGCACGCTTCGGGCTTGCTCACGTGGGAACTGGTCGAAGGCGATTTTCTCGAGCGGTTCTCGTCTGCACCGCCGCCGGATATCGTGTTCTACGACCCGTTTTCCCCGAAAACGGATGAAGCACTTTGGCACAGCGACGTCTTCGCCCGATTGGCGACGCACGGCGGGCACCGCCGGATGGAGCTTTACACCTACACTGCATCGACTGCAGTCCGCGCGGCGCTGCTGTGGGCGGGTTTCTGGGTGGCCGAGGGCATAGGCATCGGGCCAAAGGCCACGACGACGATTGCATGCTCGGTCGGGCAGGGCGAGCCCGTGCCATTCGATGGAACGAAGGGCGTCGTACCGTGGTTGGGCGATGCCTGGATCGCGCGCTGGCGGCGCAGCGATGCTCAATATCCTCCCGGACTCGGTGCGGCCGATCAGGCGGCGTTCTGCGCACGCATCGAGTGCCATCGCCAGTTCGCTTCGCGGTCCGTGCGTCTCGCTGTTTGAGGTCATGTCGAAGAAGCGAAACCGAAACACCCGGAGCGCGATACCATCGGGCGGGCGCATTCACGCATCGAGGAGAAAGCCATGGACTTCCAATTGAGCGACAAAACGGCGCTGGTCACCGGCGCCAGCATGGGGATCGGCCACGCCATTGCGCGAGGGCTCGCAGCGGAAGGTGCGCGCGTGTGCGTGGTCGCACGGCGCCGCAACCTGCTCGAGGAACTCGCCGCGCAGATCGTCGCCGATGGGCATCGCCGCCCCGAAATCATCGAGTGCGATCTGATGGAGGACGGCGCCCCCGAACGCGTCGCTCGTGCCGCCACGAGCGCGCTCGGGCGTGTCGATATCCTCGTGAACTCGGCTGGCGGCAGTCAGCCGGCGATCGGTATCGACGCCGGCGAGGCACCGTGGGAAGAATCGATGCGTCTGAATTTCGTGCGCCTGCGGCAGCTCACCCACGCGGTACTGCCCGGCATGATCGCAAACCACTGGGGCAGGATCGTCAACATTACCGGCAAGTCCGAACCCGAAGCATTGATCACGGCGAATGCCGCCAAGGCGGCCATACACGCGTGGGCCAAGGGCCTTTCACGGGTCATCGGCCCCCAGGGCATCACCATCAACTCGATTGCGCCCGGACGCATCATGAGCGAGCAGATACGACGCAAGTACTCGCCCGAGTTCCGGGCGAAGCAATCCGCCGAGGAAATTCCGATGGGCCGCTACGGAGAACCCGAAGAACTCGCGGTGGTCGCGGTGTTTCTCGCGTCGCCCGTCGCGGGCTACGTCACGGGCACGGTCATCCCGGTGGACGGCGGACTGCGAAAGTACGCCTTTTAGCGGGGCTTGTCGCTCGCTCACTCGGCTGATCGAATTCGCCTGCTACGGCGCTCGGATCCCTGCATCGATTCGGGCGCGACCCCGGATGCCACCACCTGGTTTGGCGACTACTCCTTGCGAGCGCCCGAAGCCTTCACGACCTTGGCCCATTTCGCGATCTCGGATCGCACATAGCTCTGGAATTCGGACGGCGTCGATGCGCGAGGTTCCATGCCGAGCGCGGATACGCGCGTCTGGAGATCGGGCGAGTTCACGACCTTGGCGACATCGGCCGCGATCTTGTTCGCGATGTCCGGATTGAGCCCGCCGGGCGCGAAGATGCCGTAGAAGTTGTTCGCCTCGTAGCCTGGCAACCCCTGCTCCGCGATGGTCGGGATGTCGGGGGCCGCGGGCGAACGGGTGAGGGCGGTGACGCCCATGGCGCGCAGGCGCCCGGCACGGATGTGCGGCAAGGTCACGTTGATGGTCGGTATCGCCATGTGTACCTGCCCACCGAGCAGGTCCGTCAGACCGGGCGCCATGCTCTTGTAGGGCACGTGCACGACATCGATCCCTGCCATCGTCTTGAGCAGTTCCATGCCAAGATGGCTGCCCGGCGCACCCGCACCTGAAGAGGCGTACACCATTTGCCCGGGCTTCGACTTGGCCAGTGCGATCAGCGCCTTCAGATCCCGAACCGGTACCGATGGATGCACGACGAGCATACTCGGTCCGGCCGTGATCGGCGTGATCGGCGTGAAGTCCTTCAGGGTGTCGTAGGGCAGCTTCGAATACATGCTCACATTGATCGCGAATCCGGCGGACACGATGAGCAGCGTGTAGCCATCCGGTGCAGAGCGTGCCACGATCTCGCTGCCGACGATGCTGTTCGCGCCGCCGCGATTGTCGATGATGACCTGCTGTCCCCATAACTCGGACAGCTTGGGCGCAACGAGGCGACCGGCCGTATCGCCGGGGCCACCGGCCGCAAACGCAATGACGATACGCACCGGCTTCAGCGGGTAGGACTGCGCCTGCGCCGCACTGACACCGATGACGCACAGGGCCGCAAGTGAGGCCATGCGCATTCCGCGAGTCCACGACACCTCGGATTTCATGGTCTATTCCCTCTCTGACTCGGCATGTCGGTTCTCAATTCGCCCGCACACTGGAAGCCTTGATGACCTTGGCCCACTTGGATTGATCCTCCCGCAGGAATTCGGCGAACTGTTTCGGCGTACCACCGACGATTTCGCTGCCCAATTCTGCAAATCGCGTCCTGATTTCCGGCAACTGTCGGTTCACCTCGGCGTTCAAGCGTGCCACGATCGCCTCCGGCGTCGCTTTCGGCGCGAGCATGCCGTACCAGCCCGTGACGACGAACTGGGGCAACCCGGATTCGACGACCGTCGGAACCTCCGGTGCGATCGGCGAGCGTTGAGCACCGGTCACTGCGAGCGCACGTACTCGTCCGGCGCGAACATGGGGCAGCACCGCGGTCGTGCTGCTGAACAACACCTGGATCTCACCGGCCAGCAAGGCGGCGACTGACGGACCGGACCCCTTGTAGGGCACGTGCACGAGATCGACACCGGCGACCTGCTTGAACATTTCCCCAGCGAGATGATTCGCGCTGCCGTTGCCGGACGAACCGTAGTTGAGCTTTCCTGCCTGCGACTTCGCAAGCGCGATCAACTCCTTGACGCTCGTTGCCGCGACGGTGGGCCGCACCGAAAGAAAGTACTGGCCGCGCGTGAACTGGGCGATCGGCGCGAAGTCGCGTGAAGGTTCGTAAGGTACCTTGGCAAGCAGACTGGGATTGACCGTGAACTCCGGGGCAGTGACGAGCAAGGTATAGCCATCCGGTACGGCGCGCGCTGCAAGCTCGACGCCCAGGGTCGTCCCGGCGCCCGGGCGGTTGTCGACGAGAAAGGTTTGACCCATTGCGTCGGTGAGCCGTTGCGCGACCAGACGCGCACTGATGTCGGTGCCGCCGCCCGGCGCCAACGGCACGATGACGCGCACGGGACGGACGGGATAGTCGGCTGCGGCGACGAAGGATGAACCGAGCATCGCAGCCGACATCGTTAACACGACAAGCAGGCCACGAGCGGTCATGACCGCGCCTCCAAAACGCGCGCAGCAGCAAGTCCGACGCCCTCAACGTATCCGAGATGCGCGATCACTGTCGATGAACCCTTCTTCGCTCCGCGTTCAAGACTGCTTCACATGAGCCGGTTCAACCGGAAATCACCGGTTCGCCGTCGATCACGGTCCGGTAGAGTACCCGGGCCTGATGGGCATCCACCTCAGAGCGATAGTGCATGGCGCAGCGGTTGTCCCACAGCACGAGATCACCGACTTCCCAGACGTGCTTCCAGGCGTACTTTTCCTGCGTTGCATGCGCCCACAGGCGATCGAGCACTTTCTCGCTCTCGTCGTTGGGCATGCCGAGGATGTAGTTCGACGGCCATTGCCGGCGTCGCCCCAGGTAAAGTGCACGTTTACCCGTGACCGGGTGCTTGCGCACGATCGGATGGACGGGCCCCGGCACTTCTTCGGGCGTCGTGGGCAGTTTCACCGTCGGACGCAGCACGCCTGCGCTATTGCGGCTGGCATCGTGCAACTGCGTCTTGCCGTCGATTGCTGCCTTGAGATCGTCGGGCAATTCTTCGTAGGCGCGGTACTGATTGTTGAAGTAGGTGTCGCCGCCGCCGTTCACCGGCAGCACGACGGCATACAGCATGCTCCCCGCGGGCGGCACCTCGGCATAGGAGTTGTCGCTATGCCAGACGACCTCGTAACTGCCCAGCGCGCCGTTGTCCTTCACCGGCTCGCCTTCTTCGTTGAGATTGCTGATCAACGAGACGTGCGGATGCAAGGGCACGCGTCGACCGCCGATCTTGTAGCCGCCGGCGATTTCGAACTTGCGGGCGGCCGGCTCGCGGGTCGTGCCGAAAATCGAGGCAGCATCGAGGAAGGAGATGTCGGGCAGGCTCTGCTTTCGCCACAGGAGGACGAGATGATCCGCCCATGCCTTGCGCAGCAAGGCCTTCGTTTCCTCCGGCACCGGCTGCGAAAGATCCACGCCCTGGATCTCGGCGCCCAGCGCGGCGCCGGATGGAACGACACGGAGATTCTCTGGACGGTTCACGTTGGCAGCGGTGCCGGATGCCGTCGTACGCTGCGTGGCCTGTTGGGTCATCTTGCTCCTCCGGGTGGTGTCGATATGAATCGCGGCGCGGCGCCCTGAATGGCCAACAAGGAAGCCGAGGGCAACGGTACCGCAGATACGACTCAATGATAGATCGTGCGAGACCGTCTGTCTCCCTTCGGCCAGATCGACGGGAACGAAGTCGCGCGCGACATCGCTCGGCGCTTCTGTTCAGCGAATTTCTGACTCGAGACCCGAGCAGCCACCGCGAGCCCGCTGAGGCTGACGACGAGTCGCCGGGTGCATTACTCCAACTTGATTCCGGCCTCCTTGATCACCTTGGCCCACTTCTGGGTCTCCGCCCCGATGAACTTCGAGAAGTCCTCCGGGCTCGTGCCCAGCGGCACGATACCGCCAGCGTTGTGCAGCGTGATGATGTCCGGCATCTTGAGAATGCGGTTGATCTCGGCGTTCAGGCGATCGACGATCGGTCGGGGTGTCTTCGCGGGCAGAAAGAAGCCGTACCAGTTGTTGACGCCGTAGCCCGGCACCGCCTCGGCAATGGACGGCAGATCCGGGAACAACGCCTGCCGCGTGGGCGAAAGTACAGCGAGGGCACGTATCTTCCCGGCCTTCCATAGCGCCGTTTGCGCGCTCGCGGTGTTGAAACTGAACTGCACGTTGCCTGCGGCGAGATCGACGGCCGCTGGCCCGCCCCCCTTGTACGGCACATGAATCGTCTGCACGCCGACCAACCGATTGAACAGTTCACCGGCCAGGTGATCGGTCGCGCCGACGCCGGATGAACTGAACGACAGCTTGTTCGGATTTGCGCGCGCATGGTCGATCAGCTCCTTGACCGATTTGACGGGCAAGGAAGCATGCACCATGAGGATGTTGAGCGCATCCGACGAGAGCGTCACCGGGGCAAGGTCCCGTCTGGGATCGAACGGCAATCGGGCGCCGTACAGCGTCGGATTGATCGCGATCGCCCCGATCGAGCCGATGAGCATCGTATAGCCATCGGGCGCGGCGCGAACGGCGATCTCCGCCCCGATGTTTCCGCCGGCACCACCGCGATTGTCGACGATGACCCGCTGTCCGAGCGCCTCGGCAAGTTTGTTGCCGACGGATCGGCCGACGAGATCGGTACCGCCGCCGGGCGGGAAGGGCACGACGAGCCGGATGGGCCGGGACGGCCAAGCATCGGTATTTTGAGCCATCGCGCTCGTAACAGACGCGCCCAGACACAAGGCGCCCAACCCATATGCTGCCCACTTCATGCTTTGCATGCTTCTGTCTCCAGGAAACGAAAAACGCCCGAACCGTTCGGGCGCAGAACCACGTCCGACTCGAAGTCGGACGCAATGACACGGTGAGCAACGAACGTGCCGATCGGCACACCATGGACGGGCAGGCAAGGGGGCACTTGCGCCAAGCTTGCGAGGAGACGGCCGGTGCGATGGCGCATTCGACCCGCACTACCGACAACCAGGACTTGCATGACTCAACATGGTGCGCGAGGGCACCATGTTGTGCGGCGATCGAAACGTCTGCGCGTGCCCGGCGGCGGATGCCGTCAGGAACTTGACGCGGCCTCACTAACCTCAACTCAGGCGCGTGTCTGGCTGAGTGTCGTCAGGGCAACCCTGCGATCCCGGCGGCATGGACGACCTTGCCCCATTTCGTGTACTCCGATTTCAGATAGGCCATCGCTTCCTGAGGCGTACTGCCCGTGCCGATGACACCATCCCCGGAGAGCCGATCGAGCACAGAAGGATCGCGCACGATCTTCAACAGGGCAGCGTTCAGGCGGGTGACTGCTTCTGCGGGGGTACCCGTCGGGGCGAGCATCGCGTTCCAAGATACCGCATCGTAAGTCGGCATGCCGATCTCGATGAACGTCGGCACCGCGGGCAACGGAATGGCGCGCTTCTGGCCGGTGACGGCAAGCGGGCGCACGCGACCGCCATTCACCAGGGGAACAGCCGCGAGCAGGGTGCCGAACATCACTTGCACCTGACCGGCCGTGAGATCCGTCAGCGCCGGCGCGGCGCCCTTGTAGGGGATGTGCTCCATCCGCGTTCTGGTCAGCGTCTGGAAAAGCTCACCGGCAAGATGCCCCGAACCGCCGATTCCCGAGGACGCGTAGTCCAACTGCCCCGGTCGGGCCTGGGCCAGCGCGATGAACTCCTTCACCGAACGGACGGGGAGCGCGGGATGGATCATCAGCATGACCGGCTGGACGGTCAGCAGCGAAATCATCACGAAATCCTTGAACGGATCGAACGGCACGCGCTTCTGCACGTGCGGCGTAATGGCCAACGTGGCCACGCCGCTCAGGAAGAGCGTGTAGCCATCGGCCGGTGCGCGTGCCGCCAACTGCACGCCCACGTTGGTCCCCGGTCGATTGTCGATCAGGAACTGCTGGCCCAGCGTCTCGCTCAGGCGCTGACCAATAAGCCGGGCCACGATGTCGGTCGGTCCGCCTGCCGTG
>JBIKKL010000451.1:0-4446 GCA_044360365.1 Burkholderiales bacterium
ATCGACCGGGTCCTCGTCGATGCGCCTTGCACCGGACTGGGCACCCTCAGGCGGAACCCGGATCTCAAGTGGCGCCAAAGTCCCGCGGATCTCGCCGATCTCCAAGAGAAGCAGCGCCGCATTCTGTGGGCAGCGGCGAAGCTGCTCAAGCCGGGGGGGCGACTGGTTTACGCGACCTGCAGCATCCTCACCGAAGAGAACGATGCGGTCGTCGACGACTTCCTCGGCGCCCACCCCCAATTCCGGGCGCTGGACTGCCAGCGCCTGCTCTCTGACCAGTCGATCGCGCTTGCCTGCGGGGAGCGCCTGCATCTGCTACCGCACCTGCATCGGACCGATGGATTCTTCGCTGCCGCGTTCGAGCGCGTACGTGACACACCCGATACCCCCTCGATTGTTGAAGGTTAGACGCGCACGCAACGCAAGTGGCTCGAGAATTGCGTTTGCATCAGATCAAGTATCCATCACTTTATTGCGATGCTTGATTGCCCAATCCGGGGTTTCCGGTAGAATCGGCCGCGATTGCCATTTTCGGCGGAGAACTGTTGATGTTTCAAGGTATTTTGGACTTGCCCTGGTGGGGGTACATCGTCGTCACGCTTGTGGTCACGCACATCACGATCGCGGGAGTCACGATCTTTCTGCACCGGCAACAAGCCCACCGTGCGCTGGACCTGCACCCGATTCCCAGCCATTTTTTCCGGTTCTGGCTCTGGTTGACCACAGGTATGGTCACCAAGGAGTGGGCTGCGATACATCGCAAGCACCACGCCAAGTGCGAAACCGCCGAAGATCCGCACAGCCCGATGATCTACGGCCTGCGCAAAGTGCTGCTGGAAGGCACGGAACTCTACCGCGCAGAAGCAAAGAACGCAGAAACCATTGAGCGCTACGGTCATGGCACGCCTGATGACTGGATCGAGCGCAACCTCTACACGAAGTACAGCGCTCGTGGCGTGGCCTTGCTGCTCGTCATAAACGTCGTCCTCTTCGGGCCGCTCGGCCTCACGATCTGGGCCATTCAAATGGCATGGATTCCGTTCTTCGCAGCGGGCATCATCAATGGCGTCGGCCACTTCTGGGGCTATCGCAACTTCCAGTCCAACGACACCAGCCGCAACGTGCTGCCCTGGGGCATCCTGATCGGCGGCGAGGAACTGCACAACAACCACCACGCATACGCCACCTCCGCGAAGCTTTCGAACAAGTGGTACGAGTTCGATATCGGCTGGCTCTACATCCGCATCCTCGAAATGCTCGGCCTCGCTCGAGTCAAGAAGATCGCCCCGCGCGTGAAGCTCGCTCAAGCGAAGACCCAATGCGATGCAGAACTGCTGCAGGCCGTGATCACGCATCGCTACGATGTCATGGCACGCTATGCATCGGCGCTCAAGGACACCTGGCAGTCCGAGTTGCAGAAGCTCGGTGCCGGCGCGGCAGGACGTGCCGAAGGCGAATGGCGCAAACTCAAGAGCTGGCTGAATTTCGACTCGACTGCACTCCCGGAAACGGAACGCCAGCGCGTCAGCGAAACCGTCAAGCAGAGCAACGTGCTCGCCACCGTGCATTCGATGCGCGAGGATCTGATCCAGATCTGGTCGCGATCGACCGCGACACGCGATCAACTCGTCAGCCATCTGGACGACTGGTGCAAGCGGGCGGAGGCCAGCGGCATCGAGGCGCTGGAGCAGTTCTCGCGGCGGTTGCGCTGCTACGCTTAGCGCAGCGTCGATGGGCCCGCCTGCGAAATTCGCGCGGTGGGCAACCAACAAAAATGGCCCGCAGATGCGGGCCATTTTTGTTGGTGCCTGGCGTATCGGCCGGGTAACCCCCGGTCGATTCTCGGCTACTTGAGCTTCGTCTCTTTGTAGATGACGTGCTTGCGGGCAACGGGATCGAACTTCTTCATCTCGATCTTTTCCGTCGTCGTGCGCTTGTTCTTGGTGGTGGTGTAGAAGTGTCCGGTGCCGGCGGACGATTCGAGCTTGACCTTTTCACGCATTTCTCAGTCCTCCTTCTTAGATGTCGCCGCGCGCGCGCATTTCGGCGAGAACGACTTCGATACCCTTCTTGTCGATGGTACGCAGGCCCTGCTGGCTGATGCGCAACCGAACCCAGCGCTTTTCGCTCTCGAGCCAGAACCGCCGGTATTGGAGATTGGGAAGAAAGCGCCGCCGCGTCTTGTTGTTCGCGTGCGACACGTGGTTGCCCTTTAGGGGACGCTTACCTGTGACCTGACAGACTCGTGCCATGACGGCTCCAACGGGGGAAGGCGAAAAAGACGAGAATTCTAGCCCGTGACTGCCCCCGAACTCAAGCGAAGAATGCGCCGAAGCCCTGGAAGACGCACGTCATCAGCGTCAAAGCAGCCCGCGCTCCGCGAACGATACCGCCACATTGCCGGCAACGACGAAGTGGTCGAGCACCTTGACGTCGACCAGGGCCAGCGCCTGCCGCAGCGCCCGGGTAAGCGCCTCGTCCGCATGGCTGGGTTCGGCGACGCCCGAGGGATGATTGTGGGCAAGAATGATCCCCGCTGCGTTGTGCGCCAATGCCCGCTTGACGACCTCGCGCGGATAGACGCTCGTCTGCGTGAGCGTCCCGCGAAAAAGCACTTCGTCCCCGATGACGCGGTTTTGCGCATCGAGGTACAGACTGACGAACACCTCGTGATGCAGGTCGCGCAGCTTGAGGCGCAGGTAGTCCCGCACCGCGCCGGGCGAACTGAGCGCATCGCGGCGAGCCATGTCCTCGCGCAGGCCGCGACGCACCAGTTCGAGGACCGCCCGCAACTGGCAGTACCGTACCGGCCCGATGCCCCCACTCGCGCCGAGCGCCGGGCGATCCGCGGCAAACAGCGCCGATATGCCTCCGAATCGCGCCAGCAGTTCCCGCGCGACATCCAGTGCCGATCGTCCTCGCACACCCGTCCCCAGAAAGACGGCCAGGAGTTCGGCATCGGAGAGCCGCTCCGAGCCTTCGCTCAAGAGTCGTTCGCGGGGGCGCTCCGAAGTGGGCCAATCGCATATCCGCATGGATGTACTCGCTGAAAGAGGGCACCTCGGAGCAAACCACTCGGCACCCTCGGAATGACGTGCTGCTCTGCCGGACCGTCACCCTGGCATCGAGTCGCAGTGTGCCACGACCGCTGCACGACCACCTTCGTCCGAAGGTCCTATGAGTTCCACGACCTTGACGCCCCCCCCCGCACAAGGATCACCTCGCTGCAGATTTCGACATGTCGGACCCGCGTTCGGACGCACTGCAAAAAAGTGATTACACTCTTGGCCTCCCCCCGCCAGGATCGACGCTATGGCCTCTTCCTCCAAGCCCCGACTGCTGCTCGGGCTCTCCGGCGGCATCGCCGGATACAAGGCTGCCGAGCTCACCCGACTGTGGATACAAGACGGCATCGACGTCCAGGTCGTCATGACCCAGGCTGCCTGCGGATTCATCACCCCGGTCACGATGCAGGCGTTGTCCGGCAAAACGGTGTACGTCGACATGTGGGATGCACGGGTCGGCAACAACATGGCGCACATCGATCTGTCACGCGACCGCGATGCCATCGTCGTCGCGCCGGCCAGCGCCGACATGATTGCGAAGCTCGCGCACGGGCTATGCGACGATCTGCTGTCTACCCTGTGTGTCGCGCGGGAGTGCCCGCTCTACGTCGCGCCCGCCATGAATCGTCAGATGTGGGAGCATCCCGCGACCCAGCGCAACATCGCGCAGCTGCGCGCCGACGGCGTCACCATTCTGGGCCCCGGCAGCGGCGATCAGGCCTGCGGCGAAACCGGAATGGGGCGCATGCTCGAAGCGGCGCAGATCGCCGAGGACGTTCTGGTGGCGCTGGCTGGACCGAAGCGATTGCAGGGCAAACGCGTATTGATGACCGCGGGCCCGACGTTCGAAGCGATCGATGCCGTGCGCGGCATCACCAATCGCAGCTCGGGAAAGATGGGATTCTCCGTGGCTCGTGCGGCCCGCGAGATGGGCGCGGAAGTCACGATCGTGAGCGGTCCGACATCGCTCACGCCGCCTCGCGGCTGTCGGATCGTCCGCGTTGAAAGCGCGAACCAGATGTTCGAAGCCGTCCTCGCGGAGGTTGAACACAGCGATGTCTTCATCGGCGTCGCAGCGGTCGCGGACTATCGACCGGCCAAGGCAAACGAACACAAGATCAAGAAGAGCGATCAGAGCATGCACGTCGAACTGGTGCCGAACGTTGACATCCTCGCGCATGTCGCCGGACTGGAACGCACGCCATTCTGTGTAGGCTTCGCCGCCGAGAGTCGCGACCTCGATCAGTACGCGCAAGAAAAGCGCAAGCGCAAACGCATCCCCCTCATTGCGGCGAACCTCGTGCAGAACGCAATCGGTGCCGACGACAACGAGCTCGTCCTGTTCGACGACAGCGGACGCCATGTGCTCCCCCGGGCCGAC
>JBIKKL010000452.1:0-4412 GCA_044360365.1 Burkholderiales bacterium
CTGGTGGGAAGTTGCTCAGCGGGTGCGACGATATCGGCTACGCCAGCCTCGATGGCGCTTCGGGGCATGCCTTCTGCCACGGCGCTGGTCGGCTCCTGGGCAAGTGTCAAGCCACCTTTTTCCTTGATTGCACGCAGGCCGAACACGCCGTCGGATCCCATACCCGAGAGCACAACGCCTATGGAAAGGTTCTGGCGGTCTTCGGCAAGGGACCGCAAGAAGAAATCGATGGGCAAGCGTAAGCCGCGCGGCGCTACCGGTTCGAGCAGCCTCAGCTTCCCGCGCAGAAGCGACATGTCCTTGTTGGGCGGAATAACGAACACGCTTCCGGGCTTGATGGAGATGCCGTCTGCAGCCTCGACGACCGCAAGTGCCGTATGCCGCGATATCAGTTCAGGCAGCCTGCTTTCGCGGACCGGATCGAGATGCTGGACGACGACGAAGGCGAGCGCACTGTCCGCGGGTACATGCGCGAAGAATCTTTCGAGTGCCTCCAGGCCGCCTGCCGAGCACCCAATGCCGACGACAGGCGCGTCGAGGCGATTGGCAATGGGCGTCGGAGGCGTCTTGGGCCGAGGGGAACCGGGGCCCAGTCTGGCAGATTTTCGCATGATGTCGCGGGATATTGACTGTGTCTCCCAAGTTACCGCCTTTTCATGACATTGGCCAGCAAAGGGCTTCTGCGGAATGGAGTCGGGCGGTGACAGACCCGGGATTTCAATAAGGCATAGCTCGTGCCGAGCGTGGCGCAGTCGGCATCTTCCCGCGGCGAAGTGGTGTCAGATGCGTTGGGCGAGATTGCCGTCGGCACCGGTTCATCGCAACATGTCGCGGTCTTGGGCGCAGAGGAGGTCATGTCGTTGCTTGTGTACGATCGGATCGTGAAGGCTCTTGTTGGCTTGGTTGTCGGATGCATACTGACGTTCATGATGGATGGCGCCGCTGCACAATCGACACAGCCCTGGACCCAGCGCGAGGACGACCTGCGTGTCGCCCTTCAGCATCCGGATCAGGCGAAGATCCGGGCGCTGGTCGATGCTGGTGCCAATCTCAACGCTCGTGACGTCCTGGGGGGGACCGCATTGCATGTTGCGGTCAACTTCCGCGGCGATATCGAGGTCATACGATTGCTCATCGACCGCGGGGCGAACATCAACGCGCTGAATGACGACGGGTACACTCCGCTGCTGCTCGCGTTGCGTCACGCGCACTACAACCACAGCGATCCCGGGCGGCTGAAAGCTGTAGTCGACTTGCTGCTTTCCCGGGGTGCGTCCGCCACACTGTCTGGAAAGGACGGCATGCTGCCGGTGCGCGCCGCGATGGATCCCGTGAATATTGCCCTGATCCGGCTGCTGCTCGAGCACGGCGCAGCGATGCCTGACGACGGTCTCGACTGGGCGCTGTCGAACAAGCGGGTCGACCTCATCAAGCTGCTGCTGGAGCGTCCGACACCGGCCATCCTGGCCTATCGGGACGTACATGGCGGGACGATGCTGCATCGGGCGGCCGAGGGGCCGCAGATGTTGTTTGCGATCGAGTGGCTCGTGCGCAACGGGGCCGACTTGCATGCGAAGGATCACGATGGTGTGACGCCCTTCGGACGCGCCGCGTTTTCTGGCAATGTTTCGGCGATGGAGTACCTCTACCGCCACAAGGCCGGCGCGATGCATGCCGACAAGCACGGCCAGACGCCGCTGCATCTCGCCGCGTACGGTGCGCGCCACGACATCATGGGGTGGCTCATCAAACGCGGGGCAGATCTCAAGGCGAAGGACGGCTGGGGGCGTACGCCGCTGGAGATCGCCATCGATACACATCGCTTCGCTTTCTACGACGAAGAGCGCAAGTCACAGCTGGTCAGCCTGCTGGGGGGGGCGGCTGCCGATATTCTGCGTGGGCGCTACGCGCGAGATCCGCTGAACGAGGCAACCGAACGACGCGACATCAAGGAGGTGCGGCGGTTGCTCGAAGCGGGTGCCAATCCGAACGCAAAGAACGCTTCGGGCCATACGCCGCTGTACTGGGCACTCGCACTGTGCAGCGGGTTACCCGCTACGCCCGCTGAGCGGGCGTTCGGCAAGGAGTTGCTGCCGTTGCTTATTCGCCATGGCGCGAATCCGGAGATGCGCATGGGGGACGGCTCCACCGAGCGCACCTACGCCGAGTACGCGCGCGTTTTGCGCGTCGACGATCTGCTGGAAACTGCCATGCGCCGCTACGCGCCGAAGGGTGCAAGCAAGCCGCGCCAACCGCGGCGGTAACCTTCGGGCAGGCGTAAGTTCGATGACCGCCGTCTCGACGTGTTGCATCAGTCGATCGATGCGAACCGCATTTCGAGCTGTACGCGACGCACTGCCCGCATGGAGCTTTGCTTCGAGAACGCAGACGACACCCGGCCCTCGCTGGCGACCATGATTTCGGCAAGCAGCCAGAGCAGCTTTCGATCCGGCGTGGTCACGAGCAATTGCTCCGGGACGACGAGGCGGTCGGTGTGTCGGCGAAACGCCCCCGGCCCGATCGTTCGGCGCAGTGCCTCGGGATCGTGGGGGGCTGCACCTTCGATGACGGAGTTGCCGTCCGCATCACGGCGCTGTTCCGCGCGGCCGATTCGAAGCTGTACGGGTTCTGCGAGGTTCCGCCAGGCGAACGTGACAGGGGCCGAGGCCGGCGGCACTTTCGGGAAGTCGAATTGTTCGGGCAAGAGCGCAGCTGGGGTGCGCAATGTGCCGATATCGTGACGTGCACCATCCGGAAGGATGAGCACGAAGCGATAGTGGGTGCCGGGGTCAAGCTCGAGGCGATCGTCCCCATCGAGCAGATAATACGGATGGCGGTCGTAGTAGTTGCCTTGACCGACGCGGAATCGCATCGGCAGTCCGTTGACCTCGATTTTCACGTCGGCGCGCTCGATGTTGGAGCCCTTCTGGTTCGTCAGGACTGCACGGATGCTGTGTCGGGTGTATTCGCGGCTACCAGTGAGATCGGTGAGATGTTCAGCTTCGATCTTCACGCGCAGGCCATCGAGCTTGTCGGGCAACTCGGTGGTCGTTCCGGAGCAGCCGAGCAGGGCACACAGGGCCATCGAAAGGACTACGCGGATGAATAGTGATTGCATCGAAAAGGCGAGGAAGTCGGCTCGTGGTCGGGCGATAGTCCAGTGAGGTACGCGTCTTACGCCGTTGCGCATTTCGAGCAGTTCGACGCACAGGAAGCCCGGTATCGTCCCGAATCGAGTATGCCGTGGGCTGTCGAGCGAATGCCCACATGGTATGACGAATTCACGCGACTTCACACCTGCCCGTAGCGAGGCAGTCATGGCGGCAAGGGATCATCGATCCTTGCCGGGCGAGGTGAGACGCGCAGGATCGATGCTGCTCGAGATCGCGCCCACGTGGCTGAATCCTCGCTGAAAGTTTCCCCGAAATGTACCTGTGACCGGATTGACCTGCTCGGGCAGCAGTCCGAGCGGACTCGCGCGCGCGCACAGGTCGTGATAGAGGTCCCACGCGTCTTGCGTTCGACCTTGCCAGGCCAGGTTGTCGACAAGCCATTAGCTGCAGAGCAGAAATGCGCCTTCGCCCGGGGGCATGCCGTCCGGCGATTCGTGGGCGAGATAGCGATACAGCAGGCCGCGACCGGCGCCGAGTCGATTCTGGATCCGACGCGTCGTGGCAATCATGCGTGGGTGGTCCGCCGCGATTACGCGGCGCAGCGGTAAACAGAGCAGGCTTGCATCGACGCCGCCCGCGCCGGGATAACCGGAGCGACCGCCCGGCCTGTTGGCCAGATCGCCATCGATCTCCGGGGCGTCGGCGTAGGCGGTCGCGGTACCACTGAAGCCCACGATGTGATCGTCTGTATCTCTTACGACGCCAATCGCGAAGATCTTGCCGGTCGGATTGTTGGCGTTGCCGCCGATGAGCAGGGTGTTCGGATTCCCGGCTTTGAGGGTCAGGCCGCCGAGGTTGCCGGTGATTCCCGGCGGCGCCCCCAGATCAAGCAGGGAATAACTTCCGGCATAGGTCGCCGCGATGATGGGTTGCGCGTTCGCGGGCTCCGCGGATATTGCCAACCACGACGGTACGACGAGGAAGAGTGCCATTAAACGAGCGAGCTGCATGATCGGACCTCCGAAGCTCGTCTGCGCCTTCTCGACGTGGGGCGCTTCATGGCACCGCAGTTTGGTGCTCGGCTTGCGTCAATGACACAGTTCACGGTGGGTCACTGGGCGGCGACCCCGGCGTCGGGAAGGTGACGCGGAGCAGCTACATGCGTAGAACGGCGTGGCAATCCGTGACGCCACCCCGGAACCCCTTTAGAATCGGGACGTTCACGCCGATGTAGCATGGCTGGCCCATGGTTCGGGTGCCTGAACGAGCCTTCTGGGTCGTTCGAACTCAGTCGGCCCT
>JBIKKL010000454.1:0-4407 GCA_044360365.1 Burkholderiales bacterium
GTAGCGCGCGAAGCGGTCCTTGGTCGTGCCGCGGGTGAAGTAGCCGCCCTTGGTCGGATGCGTCCCCGGCAACGTGCGGTAGGGAATGCCGTCGCCGTCGACATCGAGATAGCGGCCGAACTCGGCCCCGGCTTCGAGCCGCTCGAAGGTCATGAGCTTGCCGCGGTCGTAGGCCTTGTCGTCGTCCCACTCGAAGGGATCGCACAGACGCTGGTTCATGCCGATGTCGAGATCGGTCATGACGAATACCGGGGTCTGCAGGCGCTCGGCGATGTCGAGCGCCTGTGCACTCATGTCGAAGCATTCCTTCGGATCTTCCGGCAACAGCAGAATGTGCTTGGTGTCGCCATGCGATGCGTAGGCGCATGCGAGGATGTCCGACTGCTGCGTGCGCGTCGGCATGCCCGTCGACGGACCGCCCCGCTGCACGTCGATGATGGTCACCGGGATCTCGGCGAAATAAGCGAGACCGATGAACTCGCCCATCAGCGAGATGCCCGGCCCGGAAGTGGCGGTAAAGGCGCGTGCGCCGTTCCAGCCGGCGCCGACGACGATGCCGATGGAGGCGAGTTCGTCCTCGGCCTGCACGATCGCGAAGTTGTTCTTGCCGGTCTCCTTGTCGACACGGTACCGGCGGCAATAGGCCTGGAACGATTCGGCGAGGGACGACGACGGCGTGATCGGATACCACGCGCACACCGACGCCCCGCCGTACACGGCGCCGAGCGCCGCGGCACTATTGCCGTCGATGAAGATCTTGTCGCCGACGTTGTCGGACTTGCGCACGCGCAGCCCGATCGGGCACTGCAGGTTCTGCAGCACGTAATCGCGGCCGAGAGAGAGCGCCTTCACGTTGTAGTCGAGCAGCTTTTCCTTGCCCTTGTACTGCTCGGAGAACAGCGTCTCGATCGCCTTGGGATCCATGTCGAGCAGTGCCGACAACGCCCCGAGGTAGATGATGTTCTTGAAGAGCTGGCGTTGCCGAGGATCGCTGTACGTCGAATTGCAGATTTCCGTGAGCGGGATGCCGATCACGGAGATGTCTTCGCGGAACTTCGACTTGGGCATCGAGCGCGTCGAATCGTAGAACAGGTACCCGCCCGGTTCGATTTCCTTGATGTCCCGATCCCAGGTCTGCGGATTCATGGCCACCATCATGTCGACGCCGCCGCGGCGGCCGAGGTAGCCCTGTTCAGTGACACGCACTTCGTACCAGGTCGGGAGCCCCTGGATATTGGATGGAAAGATATTGCGCGGGCTGACCGGTATGCCCATGCGCAGAATGGACCGGGCGAAGAGCTCGTTGGCGCTCGCCGAACCGGATCCGTTGACGTTGGCAAACTTGACGACGAAATCGTTGACGGCCTCGATGGGCTTCATGAGTATCCTCTTAGGCGGCCTTGCGTCCGGGGGCAGAGTGCTTGCCGCGGCACGACGGGCCCGCGTGCGTCATCTCCAGATAGAACTTCTGCATGTCCCAAGCGCCGGTGGGACAGCGCTCGGCGCACAAGCCGCAGTGCAGGCAGACATCCTCGTCCTTCGCCATGATGCGGGCGGTCTTGAGCGCTTCGGAAACGTAGAGATCCTGTGTCGCGTTCTCGGCCGGTGCGCTGAGGCGCTTGCGCAGATCCGCCTCTTCGCCGTTCGGGGTGAACGTGATGCAATCCATCGGGCAGATATCCACGCAGGCGTCGCACTCGATGCAGAGGTTGTGGCTGAACACCGTCTGCGCATCGCAGTTGAGGCAGCGCTGGGCTTCCTTGAATGCCGTCGCGGGATCGAAGCCCTTCTCCACTTCGAGCTTGATGTTCTTCAGCGTCGCACGAACATCGTTCCACGGCACCTTGAACCGGTTGTCGAGCGAGACATCGTTGTCGTAGCTCCACTCGTGGATGCCCATCTTCTGCGACACGAGAGTCACCATCGGTGCCGGGCGCTCGCGCACGTCCTCGCCGTTGCAGTACTTGTCGATGGAGATCGCCGCATCGTGGCCGTGAGCCACGGCCCATATGATGTTCTTCGGGCCGAATGCCGCATCGCCGCCGAAGAAGATGCCCTTGCGGGTCGATTCGAACGTCGTCTCGTCGACCTTGGGCATGCCCCAGTCGTCGAATTCGAGGCCGATGTCGCGCTCGATCCAGGGGAAAGAATTCTCCTGGCCGATGGCGATGAGCACATCGTCGCACTCGTGAAAATGATCGGGCTCGCCCGTCGGCACGAGGCGACGACGCCCCTTGGCGTCGTACTCGGCCTGCACTTTCTCGAACGTCATGCCGACGAGCTTGCCGTCTTTGAGTTCGAACGTCTTGGGCACCAGGAAGTTGAGGATGGGAATGCCTTCGTGCGTGGCATCCTCCTTCTCCCAGGGCGAGGCCTTCATCTCTTCGTAGCCGGAACGGACGATGACTTTCACGTCCTCGCCGCCCAGACGCTTGGAGGAGCGGCAGCAGTCCATCGCGGTATTGCCGCCGCCCAGTACGATGACTCGCTTGCCGATCTTCTCAATATGACCGAACGAGACGCTGGAGAGCCAGTCGATCCCGATGTGGATATTCTTCGCGGCTTCCTGGCGGCCGGGGATGTCGAGATCGCGCCCACGCGGCGCACCGCAGCCGACGAAAATCGCATCGTAGTTCTGGTCGATCAGGGCCTTGAGGCTATCGATGCGCGTGCTGTAGCGCGTCTCGACACCGAGGCGTTCGATGTAGCCGACTTCCTCGTCGATCACGCTCTCGGGCAGACGAAACTTCGGAATCTGCGTGCGCATCATGCCGCCGCCCTTGGGATCCTGGTCGTAGACGACGCAGTGATACCCGAGCGGGGCGAGATCGCGTGCGACTGCCAGCGACGCCGGGCCGCCACCGACCAGCGCGACACGCTTGCCGTTCTTCTGGGCGGCGGGCTTGGGCATGCGAGCGTTCACGTCCGACTTGTTGTCGGCGGCAACGCGCTTCAGCCGACAGATCGCGACCGGTTCGTTGCTTTCTCCGTCTTCCACGCGGCCGCGACGGCAGGCAGGCTCGCACGGCCGATCGCACGTACGACCGAGAATGCCGGGAAAGACATTGGAATACCAGTTGATCATGTAGGCATCGTCGTAGCGGCCCTGGGAGATCAACCGTATGTATTCGGGAACTGGGGTATGGGCAGGACATGCCCACTGGCAGTCGACTACCTTGTGAAAATAATTTGGATCGCGAATATCGGTGGGCTTCAACCCTGGTCCTCCGCTGTTGCTTTCGTCACGGTCTCCGCGCCCGGACAGGCGCGAAAAACATTTTGGGAATACCGACTTACACTGCGAATGGCGCGCGGTATGGTAACCCGCGCCCAGGCGGGTGAAAAGGCAAACGAGGGATTGAAAGGGCCGGAATTCACAAGTCGGTGTACAAACGCAAAGCCCCCGAGCCACGCAGGGGGAATGCGCATCCGGGTCGAAGGACTCAATGGGACATGAGGACGGGAACGGTCATGGCCTCCAGGATGGTTCGAGTTGCACCGCCGAGCACCAGTTCACGCAGCCGAGAGTGCCCGTAGGCCCCCATGACGATTACGTCGGAGCCGAGGTCGGCGGCGCGCGACAAGAGCCATTCCCCCACGTCCACACCGGGCGCCGACGTCGCAAACACGTTCGCATTGACGCCATGCCGGGCAAGATACAAGGCGATGTCGGCCCCCGGCAGATCTCCGTGGCCCTCGGACTTGGGCTCAGCATTGACCGTCACGATGTCGACCTGCTTTGCGCGCTGCAACATCGGAAGGGCATCCGTCAACGCACGCGTCGCCTCCCTGCGCGCATTCCACGCGACCATGATGCGCTCCCCCACCGCCTGCCGCTCGTAGCTGCGAGGCACGACGAGCACGGGGCGACCGGCGTTGAGTACAAGACTTTCGGCGAGACCGCCTTCGCTGGCCTTCGCCTGCCCCACGATGACGAGATCGGCATAGCGCGCATGAAGCGCGACCGCGAATTCCGGCACACCGACGACGAACCGCGGTTCGACGCTGGCGAGTCCCATCGTCTGCGCCTGTACCGAGAACTCGGCAGTTGCCGCCTCGAGAGCGCGCCGATCCGACTCCCATTGCTCGCTGAGCAGGTCCACCACCACCTCGGTCGGCGCGGTACCTGGCACAGACAGCGGCGACAGCACCGCGAGCCCGACGAGATGGGATTCCAGGCGCGAAGCAAGCGCACAGGCCAGGTCGACTCGAGCGCGACAATGCTCGGTGGTATCCAGATGCAGGACGATGGTCTTGTAGGACATGCGCTTCCCCTTCGAAGATTTTCCTATACCGACAGACGATGGTCTCGGCACCATCGTTCCGGGCACCCACCAATCGCGGTTCGAATCGATGACGCGGCAATGGCACCCGAGGCCGATTTTGCCGTGGGGCGCGCGAACGCCG
>JBIKKL010000041.1:0-15198 GCA_044360365.1 Burkholderiales bacterium
CGCGGCGAGTTCGCGGATGCCGTCGACCATGCGCGTCGGCGTCATGCGCTTGCCGGAGGGGATGCGGCGAGGCTCGGTCTCGCCGCTGCTGAGGAGCTTGATCTTTGTGCCGCCGATATCGATGATCAGCGTTCGCGGACAATCGTTTGCCGATTTCTGCGCTCGTTTGCGTACTGTTCGTTTGCTCGACGTTCGGGTGAGCACTTTTCGCTGTTGGGCCATGGGCACCTCCCGAGCCACTGCAGCAGCCGTTGTGCCCGCATGAATTCTGCATATCGCGACGGTGCGGCCCCGGAGCAGGACTTTGCCCGCCTGCTGATGGTGATGACCCTGACCGCATTCGTCTGCGGCGGCGGCATTCACTACCAGACACCGATGCTGGAGGCGATTGCCGCCGATCTGGACGCCACCCGCTCCCAGATGGGTTGGATTCCGACATTGTCTTTCGGCGGCATGTTCGTCGGCATGCTGCTGCTCGTGCCCCTGGGCGACCGGGTGGACCGACGACCGCTCATCCTCGCCAAGCTCGGCGTGCTTTGCTTGGCGCAGGCCGGGATGGCGTTCGCCCCGTCGATCCATTGGCTGGCGCTGGGCAGTTTCGTCACCGGCGTATCGTCGTGTCTGGTGCAAGGCATGATGGCGATCGTTGCCGGCGGCGCGAAGCCCTCCGAGCGCGGGCGCGCAGTGGGCACGCTGTTTACCGGCCTCTTCGTCGGCATTCTCTTCGCCCGCATCATGGGCGGTGTCATGGCGAGTCACTTCGGCTGGCGCTCGAGCTACGTACTCTCGAGCGCGATGCTCGCCGTGATGTTTGCCGTCCTGAGTGCCCGCCTGCCGCATAGCCAACCCTCCGTGGCCGGCAGCTACGGTGCCCTGCTGCGGTCCGTATTCGATCTGCTGCGGTCGAACGTGCATATTCGGCGCGCGGCATCGATCCAATTCATGCTTGGTGTCTGTTACGGGGGGTTCTGGGCAGTCATCGCGCCGATGATGACCCTGCACCACGGACTCACGCCTGCCCAGATCGGTCTCATCGGCATCCCGGGTGCAGCCGGCATCCTGGTGGCGCGCCCCGCCGGACGCTGGATGGATCGGTCCGGGATCCTGCCCGTCGCCGGCACGGCGATTGCCGCGATGGTCACCGCGTGGATCATCCTCGGATTCGGCGTATGGACCATCGTCGCCGTCGTCATCGGCGTGATCCTGCTCGACTGTGCATTGCGGGCGGCGCTGGTATCGAATCAGACGTTGGTCGGCACGGCCGCACCGACGGCACGTGCTCGCGCCAATACCGTATTCGGCACCCACGCCTGGGCAGGCAACGCCACCGGCGCATTCCTGGCCAATCAGGCATTCATCCAGGTCGGCTGGTTCGCCGTCTGCGCAACGGCACTGCTCGCTTGCAGCATCGCACTCGTCATCCACCTGCGCGCCCGCCAGGACGCCAGGCGGCCGCCTACGGACTGAACACTGATCGACGCCGCAATGCCAAACTCACCCATGCGGTCCTCGGTCTGCCTGCGCTCGTGACGACGCCTGGCACCCCATCGACGGACGATATCCAGGCACGCGCCTTCGGCCGCCTGCTCTGGCTGCTCAGCCTGTCGGCCATCTTCGTCTCGGGCGGGATCCACTATCAGTCGCCCATGCTCGCGGCGATGGCTGCCGACCTCGGTGCGACCTCGACTCAAATCGCCTGGGTACCGACTCTCTCGTTCGCCGGCATGTTCGCAGGCGTGCTGCTGCTCGTCCCCCTGGGCGACCGGATGAACCGGCGCCGACTCGCCCTGGGCAAGCTCGCGCTGCTCTGTGCGTCGCAGGCCGCGATGGCGGCGGCGCCGACGGTCGAACTGCTCGCCGCTGCAAGTTTCGCCACGGGCCTCGCGGGCTCGCTTGTGCAAAGCATGATCGCCATTGTGGCTGCCGGGGCCAAGCCTGCCGAACGAGGCCGAGCCATGGGCACGCTCTTCACGGGTCTCTTCCTCGGCATCCTGTTTGCCCGCATCGTCGGCGGCGCCATGGCGTCCGAATTCGGCTGGCGATCGAGTTACGTGTTGTCGATGATTCTGCTTCTCGGCGTATTCGCACTCTTCTACGCCCGACTGCCGGGGAGCACCCCGACGACGACGGCCAGCTACGCCGCCTTGTTGCGCTCCGCGTTCGACCTGCTGCGCACCCACGCCGACATCCGCCGGGCGGCCGCGATCCAGTTCATGCTGGGAACGTGCTACGGCGCCTTCTGGGCCGTCCTCGCGCCGATGATGAGCACAGCGCATCGACTCACAGCGGCACAGATCGGACTGATCGGCATCCCGGGTGCGGCCGGCATTCTCGTCGCTCGCCCGGCCGGTCGCTGGATGGATCGCTCGGGCATCCTGCCCGTCGGTGGCACCGCCATCGCGGCCATGATCACTGCCTGGCTGCTGCTGGGCTTCGGGGAATGGTTCATCGCGGCCGTGATCGTCGGCGCCGTACTGCTCGACTGCGCATTGCGCGCATCGCTGGTATCGAACCAGACCCTTGTAAACACCGCCGCCCCGGAGGCCCGGGCGCGTGCGAACACGATCTTCGGTTCGCACGTGTGGGGCGGCAATGCGACCGGCGCGTTTCTCGGCGGGCACGCCTACGCGCTCATGGGATGGCCGGGAGTATGCGGGGTGTGCCTGCTCGCGTGCGTGTTCGCCCTGGCCATCCACATGCGCGTGCGCCGCAGCCATCGAAATCGCGCCGCCTCGTGAATTGCGAGGCGCGCTGCGCGCGACAGGCACGACATCGGAACCCGGCGACTACTCGCCTTTCGCCCCCGACAGCTTCACGATCTCCGCCCACTGGATGCGCTCTGCCTGCACGAGCTTCTCGAACTCCTCGGATGAACTATTCGCCGGCTCGCCGCCCATTTCGAGCAGACGCTTCTGCACGTCGGGCGCGCGCGAGGCGCGGTTGATCGCTTCGTTGAGCTTCGTAACGATGTCCTTCGGCGTCGCACGCGGCACGAAGACCCCGTACCAGACGACCACCTGCATGTCGATGCCCTGCTCCTTCATCGTCGGTACATCCGGCAGACGCTCTGCGCGCTTCGGCCCGGTATTCGCAAGGGGGCGCAGGCGCTTCGATACGACATGCTGGTGTATGGCCGGAATGTTCGCGAAACTCATGTCGACCTCACCGCCGATCAGCGCCGTCAGCGATGGCGCTGTGCCGCGATACGGCACGTGGACCATCTTCACCTTGTTGCGCACATTGAAGAGTTCACCGCTCAAGTGTTGCGTCGTCCCGGCGCCCGACGACGAGAAGTTGAGCCCGCCCGGACGCGAGCGGGCGAGCGCAACGAGTTCCTTGACCGTCTTCACCGGCACCGACGAGTGCACCACCATGATGTTCGGGCTCATGGAGAAGATCGAGACGCCCGCGAGATCCTTCGCGTCGTAGCTGAGCTTCGAATAGAGCGCCATGTTGATCACGAGCGCAGCGGTGTTGATCAGCAGGGTATAGCCGTCCGGCGCCGACTTAGCGACGAGTTCGTTGGCGATGTTCGTGCCGGCGCCCGGCCGGTTCTCGACGATGACCTGTTGGCCGAGGTACTCGGTGAGCTTGGGCGAGAGCATGCGGGCATTGATGTCCACACCCCCACCCGGCGTGAAGCCGACGATCAGCCGCACCGGCTTGGTCGGATAGGTCTGTGCTTGAATGGCCGGCGCGAACGCCAGCGCGGCAGCCGCCGCAATCGGTACCAGTCTCATGGAGCGCATTCCTGAACGATGACGAGGGATCAGAAGCGGCGCCCGCGGTGCGAGCGCCAATAGACAATCATGAAATAGCCGCCCACCATGCCGCCGAGGTGAGCAAAGTGTGCAACGCCGGACGCCGTACCGGTGATGCCCAAATACAGTTCGATGACACCGTACAGCGTCACGAAGAGCCAGGCCGGCATCGGGATCGGCGGGATGAGCAGCACGACGGTTCTGCGGGGAAACATCATCCCGAACGCGAGCAGCAAACCGAACACCGCACCGGACGCACCGACCGTGGGATACACCGAACCGCTCATCCAGGTCACGATCAGCTGCGCGATGGCAGCAGTGATGATGCAGACGAGGTAGTAGGTCAGGAACCGGCGTTGCCCCCAGACGGACTCGATGTCGGAACCGAACATGTACAGGCCGAACATGTTGAAGAGCAGATGATAGAAGCCGCCATGCAGAAATCCGTAGGTGATGATCTGCCACGGCGCGAACTCGGGGCCGATCGGCCAGAGCGCGAACTGACCGAACCACTGCCCGCCGAGCAGGGATTCCAATGCGAACGCGATGACGTTGAGTCCGATGAGGGACTGCGTCGTCGGTGGGGGGGCACGAAACATCGCTCGGCCTACAGCGCTTTGAGCGAGTCGATGACCTTGCGCTCGATCACGATGCCTTCCACACGCCTGCGCTCCCGCTCACGGAACGCGCGCTCAGACGGGATGCGGATTTCGTCCACGCCGGGCTGACGCGGTACCGCCTTGATCGCCTTGACGAGCGACGACATCTGACTGGCGAAGTCACCCCCGGGCAGCATGATCTTCGGATCGAGCGCGATGAAGTAGAAGCCGTAGTCGAGCGGATCGTCCTTGTTGAGCATCGAGCCGGCCAGCAGCCCCATGGCCTGCACGGCAAAGCACAGCGCGTAGCCCTTGTAGCCGCCGAATGCGGATACGCCGCCCTTCAAGACCTGGCTTGCGTCGTTGGTCGGACGCCCCTGGCTGTCGAAACCGATGCCCTCAGGCAAGGGCTGGCCGAGGTGCGCGTGCAGCATGACGTCACCCCACATGAGCGAGGCTGTCCCCATGTCGACGATCACGGGGCCGTCCGTGGACGGGAACCCGAAGCAGATGGGATTGGTGCCCATGGCCGGGGCAGCCCCACCGGGCGGCAACACGTGCGGCTGAGCGCTCGCCACGTGGAAAGCGAAGTAGCCTTCGCGCACGATGTGCTCGACGAAGTACGCGTTGCGACCGCTGTAGTAGCTGTTGTACGCACCCACGGACGCAATGCCCATCTTGCGCACTTTCTCGATGGCAACCTCTGCGGCGCGGTACGCTGCGATGTAGCCGACGTTGTTGCCGCCGTCGAGCATCGCAGAGACGGGTGTATCGTGCACCGTGCGGATCGGCGTGCGCGCCTTGCGCGTCTTCTGGTCGCCGGCAATCGCGAGGATGCGCGGCAGCCCTGCGAACTTGTATCCGCACAGCGCATTGTCGATCAGTTGATCGACAATGATGCGGGCCTCCTCGGCAGGGTATCCGATGCGCTGCAACGCACCTTCGCCGATGACTCTCGCTTCGCTCTCGCTGAGGCGAACGGTTTCCGGGGTATCCGCATCGATGGTACCGTGTGCGGCAGACGACGATTCGTGCGCCATGTCGACTCCTGTGCCTGTCAGATTCGTATCAGCGCGCATGCCCGACATCGCGCTCGGTAGGTCGCCGGATGTTAGGCAGCCCCCCGCGTACTGTCAAAGAAGTTGACAGGGTACACGCTCACCCGGCGCTGCCCGAACCGCAATCACAATGGCCGCAAGCACCGTCGAAAACGCCACGAAGTTTTGCAAACCAGCATCGATTTCTGTGGACGATCGAGACTGACGTCTCGGCCCTGCATCCCCTCGCCACCGATTTTTTCGATCTGCAACGAAACCTCGTTGCTGCCCCTACGGAAGTGCGTCAGAATGAACTGGACTGTCGAGTTTGCATTCATGGCGCCCCACGTACCACGATGGTCCGTGGCGAACACAGAGCGCACCGGAACCGTAGAGGTGTCGCCGCCCAGGTAGGCGGGCACGGCGCCGGCGGATGAACATGTATCCAGGAGAGGTTCGTGATGGGTTTGTTGGCGGCTGACGTACTACTTGTCGAAGACGAAGCAGACGATGCCGAATTGATTACGCGCGCGCTGATCGCATTGCGGCCAGGGACGCGCGTCACCGTAGCCACCGACGGCGTGGAAGCTTTGCGTCGTCTGCTCGACGACGATGGCGAATCCGCCTTCCGGCCGAAGCTCATCGTGCTCGATCTCAACCTGCCCCGTTTGGGCGGCATCAATGTGCTGCGCTCGCTGCGGGCCGACGCGCGCACGGCGAAGATCCCCGTCGTCGTCGTCTCGGGGACATGCAGCCCGGAAGATGTCGGTGCAAGCCGTTCTTACGGCGCCAAGGCCTGCATGCGCAAGCCGCACAGCGGGGGCGACATGCAGCGGCTTGCGGAAGTGCTGTCGAGCCAATTGCACTGACCGCGATTGCGCCGCATCAGTACGGCGCAACAGTCTGCACGCTCAGGCGGCCGTTCTCCGCGAGCGCATCCACGACACCAGCGGAAACAGCACCGCCAGCAGTGCGAAGCCAAGGATGATCGCGCTCACCGGCCGTGACACGAAGATCTCGGCGCTGCCGAGCGACATCTGCAGCGACTGCCGCAGCGCCTTCTCCAGCATCGGACCAAGCACCAGGGCCAGCACGAGCGGTGCCGGCGGATAGCCATAGAGACGCATGGCGAAGCCGATGCCGCCGAAGAGCACCGTGATGCCGACGTGGAAGAGGCTGTTGTCCACGCTGTACACGCCGAACAGTGCAATGCCGATGATGATGGGAATGAGCACGCTGTAGGGCACCCGCAGGATGCTCGCGAAGGCCGGCGCAAGCGGCAGGTTCAGAATGAGCAGCATGACGTTGCCGATATACATGCTGGCGACGAGGCCCCAAAAGACATCCGGGTGCGTGCTCACAAGCAGCGGCCCGGGCTGCATCCCGTACATCGTCAGTGCACCGAGCATGACGGCGGTCGTTCCCGACCCTGGAATCCCCAGTGCCATGAGCGGCACCAGCGCCCCTGTCGAGGCTGCGTTGTTCGCCGATTCCGGCGCGGCCACCCCTTCGATCACGCCGGTGCCGAACTGCTCGGGCCGCTTGGACACCCGCTTCTCGGCCGCGTAGGCAAGAAACGACGAAATGGTTGCCCCCGCACCGGGCAGTATGCCGACGAAGAAGCCGATCAGCGTGCCCCGGACGATGCCCCCCCACGAATCTTTCCAATCCTGCTTCGTCGGCAGCAAGCCGCTCAGCTTCGCCTTGATCGGCTCCACGCGCACCGGATGGTAGAGGTTGTAGAGCAGTTCCCCCACGGCGAAGAGCCCGACCGCCACCGGCAGAAAATCGACCCCGTCGAGCAGATTGACGTTGTCGAAGGTATATCGTGGCGCCCCCAGCAGCAGATCGATGCCGACCGTCCCGAGCAGCAGACCGGCAATCGCCATCAGCATGCCCTTGAGCATCGACCCGCCGGTGAGGCTCGCGAGCGTGGTCAGGCCCAGCACCATCAGCGCAAAGTATTCCGGGGGGCCGAAGGTCACGGCAAGATCCGCCAGCGGCGGCGCCGCGATCATCAACAGCACCACGCTCACGGTACCGGCAATGAACGACCCGATGGCGGCCATCCCCAAGGCTGCGCCGGCGCGCCCCTTCAGTGCCATCTGGAATCCGTCGAGGGTCGTCATTACGGACGACGATTCTCCCGGGGTGTTGATCAGCACCGAGGTGATGGTGCCGCCGTACATCGCACCGTAGTAGATGCCGGCGAGCATGATCATCGCCGTCACCGGCTGCATGCCGAACGTCACCGGCAGCAACACCGCAACGCCGGCCGATGGACCGATGCCGGGCAGGGCGCCAATCACCGTGCCCAGCAGCACGCCGAAGAATGCGAACAGCAGATTCGTGGGCGTCAGTGCGATGGAGAATCCGAGCAGCAGATCGTCTGGGTTCATGATTTCGGCGCGACTCCGCTTTGCTCAAAAGCCCAATGGGCCGACCGGCATCGGCACGCCGAGCAGACGCACGAACACGACGTAGACCAGGGCGACCGTGATGAGACTGACCGGCACGCCCACCACAGGCCGCAGACGCTGAACGAAGAGCGTCAGGAACAGCAGGAACAGCAGCACCGAAGTCACGAACCCCAGGTACGCCACCAGCGCGAGCGTCACGACGAGCGCGACCAGCGTGGACACCACGCGGCCGAGCCCGGATCGATCGACTCGATCCGGGCTCGCCGTACCCGACGCAGTTCTACGCGATGCCGCTCGCAAACCACCCGCCGCGATCGTCAAGGACAGGACCACGCCGATGGCGCTCAGCCACACGGGCGCGAACCCGGGACCGGGTGCGAACTCGGTGCTGTACTGAAAGGACCAGGCCTCCCAGAGCGCTGCGCCGAAGATCGCCGCCAGAATCAATCCGACCACGCCGTCCTCACGACGCATGACACATCCCCTCGATACGGATGAAACGCTCCTGCATGAAACGCCGAGCGATCAACGCTTCGGCTGCTTCGCGAGGCCGAGCTCGGTCATGATCTCGACATAGACCTGGTTGCGATCGGCGATGTACTTCTCGGCGTCGTCGCCGACCTTCAGCAGCGGCCGCAGACCGTTGTCATCCATGTACTTCTTGAAGGCGGGCGTCTCGAACATCTTGACGATGGCGTCCCGCCAGAAGGCGACCTGCTCCTTGCTGAGCCCCCCCGGAAGGATCAGGCCGCGATGCTGTTCGAAGGTGATGTCGAACCCCTGCTCGCGCGCGGTCGGAACATCTTTCCATTGCGGCAGACGCTCCGGAGAGAACATGGCGATCGGGCGCAGGCGCTTCGCCGCGATGAGCTGTGCGGCCTCGCTCGGATTCGGCCCGGCGAAATCGATGCTGCCGCCCAGCAGCGCCGCGTTGGCCTCGCCCCCGCTCTGGAACACGATGAAGTTGAGCTTCACGCCGGCTGCCTTGTTCATCATCATGGCGATGATGTGATCGGACGATCCGACGCTGCTTCCACCCACGCGAATCGCGTTCGGCTTCGCTTTCGCTGCCGCGATCAGCTCCTTCAGACTCTTGTAGGGCGACTCGTTGCGCACGACGCCGACGTAGTCCTCGGCACACAGGATGGCGATGTTGACGAAATCCTTGTAGCTGACCGGCGAGTGCCCCTGGATCGGAGTCGTCAGGTACGAACTCGTGGCCGTGGCGATCAGGTGCGGATCCCCCTTCTTGCCGTTGACGTATGAGTACGCGACGGCACCGCTGCCGCCGGGCTTGTTCACCACGTTCACCGGCACGTTGACGATTTTTTCTTTCGTCAGGATCTGCGCCATGGTGCGCGCGAACAGATCGCTGCCGCCGCCCGCGCCTGCCTGGACAACGAATTCGACGGGACGCTCGGGCTTCCAGCCGGGCGCGTTGGCGCCGCCCTGAGCGAACGCGGGAACGGTTGCAGAAACTGTCACGGCAACTGCGACGCACGCAGCCAGGCAAGATTTGGATCGCATCTCTCGACCTCCTCCGGGTGATGCCGACTGGGTCGGCGGTGGGGCGCTTCGCTGACGCCCGATTCCCGCAAGTATCGCCTTGCCTCCCGGAAAGGGTCAACTCATGTGGCAGTGAACTGCGTTCACGCTACAGTGCCCGACGAGCAAGGCCAGATGCGCGTACGGACTTCAACGCTGTGCGCAGTGCAATACCCCGGATACGATGCCGCAACACCATCCGCCAACGCAGGGTTGCGTGAGTTGGCCAACAACTGGAGGAGCTATCCGATGATGATTCGTCGACTGCGCGCCGGTACCACTGCGTGCCTGATGCTCGGCATCGCGAATGCGGCTTGCGGCGCGGACTACCCCACCAAGCCGGTGCGGATGATCGTACCGTTCGGCGCCGGCGGCTCGGCCGATGTGCTGATTCGAACGGTCGCAACGAAGCTTCCCGCGGTGCTGAATCATCAGGTCGTGATCGACAATCGTACCGGCGCCGGTGGACTGCTCGGCACGGGCATCGCTGCGCAGGCGGCCCCGGACGGATATACCTTGCTCGGCACGGCGACGCCGCATTCGATCGTGCCCAATTTGTACAAGAATGCGCCCTACGATCCCCTCAAGGCGTTCGCGCCGATCATGCAGATCGCGAGCCAGCCCTACGGCATCGTGGTACACCCTTCGCTCGGCGTGTCGTCGCTGCCGGACCTGATCGCACTCGCCAAACGGGAACCGGGCAAGCACCACTACGCATCGTCAGGCCAGGGCGGTGCGATGCATCTGTTCCAGGCCCTTTACGTGTCGATGGCGAATCTCGACCTGATCCACGTGCCCTACAAAAGCAGCGGCGCCGTGCGCTCGGATCTTCAGGGAGGACAGATCAAGATCGGCTGCATCGGACTTTCCAGCATCCTGCCGGCGCACAAGGCCGGACAGTTGAGGATCATCGCCGTCACGACCGCGAAGCGCGCACCGATTTTGCCGGAGATCCCCGCGATCGCAGAGACGATTCCCGACTATGAAGCATCGTTGTGGACGGGATTCCTCGCCCCGGCCGGTACGCCCTCGGCTATCCTCGATCGACTTCATGGCGAGATCGCGAAACTCATGCAGACGCCCGAGATGATCACGGCTTTCCAGCGCGCCGGGACCGATATCGTCTCGACCGACCCGGCGTCCTTCGGCAAGTTCCTGCAGGTCGAACACGAGAAGTGGGGCAAGGTCGTGCGCGCACTCAAGCTTCAGGTCAACTAGCGGCCGATACGTGCCTCAACCCAGGGTTGCAACCCTGGGTTTAACCCTGGGTTGGCGTAGGGTCGGTGGTATCCTCGGCCCATGGCTTTGCTTTCTCTCGACGCCGCCTGTCTCGCCTTCGGACACGTGGCATTGCTCGATCGTGCTCAACTGCAGGTGGAACGCGGCGAGCGCATCGGTCTCATCGGACGCAACGGCACCGGCAAGTCCAGCCTGCTGCGGGTACTGGCGGGCGAAGCCGCTCTGGACGACGGTACGGCGCGCCTGGAACCGGGCGCAAAATGGGCGCTCGTCCCGCAGGAGCCGGACTTCGATCCTGACGCCGACGTCTACGACGTGATCGCCGGTGGGCTCGGCGCGGTCGCCGAGCGACTCATCGCGTATCACGATCTCAGCGCGCACTTGGGCGCATCTCCCAGCGACGCGCAACTGCACGAGCTCACTTCGCTGCAAAGCGAGCTGGACCACGGCGACGGCTGGCGACTCAACACGCGGGTCGAACAAACGCTGTCTGCGCTGGCGCTGCAAGGCGATGCGCGCATCGGCACGCTCTCCGGCGGCATGGTGAAGCGTGTGGCGCTCGGTCGCGCACTCGTCGCAGAGCCCGATCTGCTCTTTCTCGACGAGCCGACCAATCATCTCGATCTGGTCGGCATCGAGTGGCTGGAGAATCTGCTGCTCGGCTTCACCGGCAGTGCCGTCGTGATCACCCACGATCGGCGCTTTCTCGACCGGGTCGCCACCCGCATCGTCGAGCTCGACCGCGGCACGCTGCGCAGCTATCCGGGCAACTTCGCGCAGTACCAGAGCCGCAAAGCCGACGAGCTTGCCGCCGAGGAAGCTGCCCATGCACGCTTCGACAAGCTCCTTGCCCAGGAGGAAGTCTGGATACGCAAGGGCATCGAAGCGCGCCGTACCCGCAACGAAGGCCGCGTGCGCCGCCTCCAGCAACTGCGCCTGGAACGCTCCGCCAGGCGCGAGCGCATGGGCAGCGCGCAGTTGAACGTGGATCGCGGCGATCTCTCGGGCAAGCTCGTGGCCGAACTGACGAACGTGTCGAAGAGCTTCGAGGGCGCAGAGGGCCGACGCACGGTCGTGCGCGATTTCTCCACGCGCATACTGCGCGGCGACAAGGTGGGCTTCATCGGGCCCAACGGCTCCGGCAAGAGCACGCTGCTCAAGCTCATCCTGGGCGAACTCGAACCGGACACCGGCACGGTTCGCCTGGGTACGCGTCTGCAGGTGGCCTACTTCGATCAGTTCCGCACCCAGCTCGATCCCGAGGCCACGTTGGCCAACGTCATCAGCCCGGGCTCCGAGTGGGTCGAGATCGCCGGCAAGAAGCAGCACGTCATCGGCTACCTCGGGGACTTCCTGTTCGCGCCGGAACGCGCACGCTCGCAGGTCAAATCGCTCTCGGGCGGCGAGCGCAATCGTCTGCTGCTCGCACGGCTCTTTGCCCGTCCGGCAAACGTGATCGTACTCGACGAACCGACCAATGACCTCGACATCGAGACGCTCGAACTGCTCGAATCGCTGCTCGCCGAATACGAAGGCACGCTGCTGCTGGTGAGCCACGACCGCGCATTTCTCGATGCGGTGGTGACGCAGACGATCGCATTCGAAGGCAACGGCGTCTGGCGCGAGTACGCCGGCGGCTATGAAGACTGGGTGCGCGTGCAGCAGTCCGAAGCGCATGGTGCCGGGCAGGCGCAACTCAAGACCGCCCGACCCAAGCAGGAAAAGTCCAAAGGCGCCGAGCGCAGCGCCGTAGACGTGGCAGCGAAGAAGCTGAGCTTCAAGGAGCAGCGCGAACTCGATGCCCTGCCCGACCGAATCGATCAGCTCGAATCGGAACAGAAGCAGTTGGGTGAACGACTCACCGATCCCTCGCTCTACCAGCGCAGCCCGCAGGATGTCGCGGGCATCAACACCCGGCTCGCGCAAATCGAGGCCGAGCTTGCCGCCGCGATGATCCGCTGGGAAGAACTCGCCGCCCGGGCGGGATGAACGGTTCAAGCTGCTAGCCGAGGCGTTTCGCGCGACGCTCCATCAGGATCATGCCGATCCCGCTCGCAGCGATGACGCTCGCACCGAGCAGCACCCACACGCTCGGCACATGGCCCCATACCAGGAAGCCGACGACGCTCGCCCACACGAGCGCCGTGTAGCGGAACGGTGCCACCAGCGCCGCCTCGCCAGCCCGCATCGCTTCGATCGCGAGGAAGTGGGCGAACGCGTTCAGCACGCCACCCACGAGGAACCACGCAGTCCCCGCGGCGTCGAGCGGCTTCCAGTCGATGTCGTAGAGCGCGAAGCAGGCCAGCGTCACCACGACGTTCGACCAGAAGAGTTGCGAAAGCGAGGTCTCCGTGCGGGACAAGCGCCGTGTCACCAGATCGCGCAGTCCATTCGACAACGCCGAGCCGAGCGCAAGCAGCATCGCCCACTCGAACGCCGCGCTGCCCGGACGCACGATGAGCAGCACGCCGACGAAGCCGCCCACGATCGCGAACCAGCGCGCCGCGTTCACGCGCTCGCCGAGTATCGAAACCGACAGTGCAGCGACGAAGATGGGTGCCGTCATCGTCAGGGAAGTCACCGTGGCGAGCGGCAGCACCTGGACACTGGCCACCATCAGCGCCGCCCCGCTCAGGAACAACATCCCTCGCAGCCACTGCCCTGGCCAGTTGCGGGTGGCCAGTTGCGTGAAGCCCACGACGCCGCCAGCGTAGGCGAGCAGGACGATGACGACCACCGCATGCCGCAGCGCGAGCACCTGCGCCAGCGGATACGACTGCGCGAGGTACTTCGCCAGCGCGTCACTCAGGGTCAGCAGCCCCGCCGCGGCGATCATGAGGAGAATGCCGCGCACGGCATCCGGACGCACCGATCGTGCAGGCGTCGGCGCGCGGCTCACGATGCGCAGGGCTACTTGGTGCCGCGGGCGATGATGCGTTCGGCGAGCGCCCAGCCGGCTTCGCCCGTGGGACGGGCGCGCTTGCCGGTTTCCACAGCCTGCGCGTTGGACGCCGTGCCGTCGATCGCGCGCTTTGCGATGCCTTGCAGAATCGCCGCCAGTCGGAACATGTTGTAGGCAAGGTAGAAGTCGACGTTGCCGACGTTCGCCCGGCCGGTGCGCTTGCAATAGAGCGCGGTGTACTGCGCTTCGGAGGGAATGCCGAGGGCGGCGAAGTCGACGCCGTTCATGCCGCGGAACTGGCCCGGCCCCAGGCGCCACGCCATGAGGTGATAGGCGAAGTCCGCAAGCGGGTGCCCCAGGGTCGACAGCTCCCAGTCGAGCACCGCGAGAACGCGCGGTTGCGTCGGATGGAAGATCACGTTGTCGATGCGAAAGTCGCCGTGGACGATCGTCGTCTCGTCGCCCGGGGGAATGTTCTGCGGCAGCCAGTCGATGAGATTGTCCATCGCCTCGATGCGCTCGGTCTCGGAGCTGCGGTACTGCTTGCTCCAGCGATCGATCTGACGCTGGATGTAGCCGCCGCTGCGACCGTAGCTCTCGAGCCCGACCGCTCGGTAGTCGACGCTATGCAGCGCTGCGATGACGCGATTGATCTCGCCCCAGATCTCGCCTCGCTCCGAGGGCGTCATGCCGGGCAGGGCGGGATCCCAAAAGACGCGGCCCTGGACGAAATCCATGACGAAGAACGCCGTACCGATGATCGATACGTCTTCGCACAAGCACCACGTGCGCGGCACCGGCACGTCGGTGCCGGCGAGCGCGGTCATCACGCGATACTCTCGATCGACGGCGTGCGCCGACGGCAGGAGATTGCCCGGCGGCTTGCGGCGCATCACGAACTTGCGCTCGCCGGCGGTGATGAGATACGTCGGATTCGATTGCCCGCCCTTGAACTGCTCGAGCGTGATCGACGCCGGAAAATCGGGGATATAGTCGCGCAGGTAAGCGGCGAGGCGGTCGGCATCGATGCGCAGGCGCTCCTGCACCGGCATCGTGCCGCGGAACTTCTCGAAGTCGTCGTTGGGTGTGCTCATGTCGGGTGCGATGGTAGGGGCCGATCGGCTCTTCGCGCAAGGGGCGACAGGCCCGATGCTATGATGGCCCGGTCATGAAGGATCTTGCACACAAGACGGCGGTCATCACGGGAGCAGCAAGCGGTTTGGGGCTTGCGATGGCCAGGCGGTTCGCTCGCGAAGGCATGAACATCGTGCTGGCGGATATCGAAGACGCCGCGCTCGCGAAGGCCACCGAGGAGATCCTTGCACTGGGCGTGCAGGCGTTGCCGATGCGCATCGATGTCTCGCAGGCGGAAAGCGTAGAAGCCCTGGCGGAGGCAACCTTGTCGCGCTTCGGCGAAGTACACCTCGTCTGCAACAACGCCGGCGTCGGCGGTTTGCGTCGTCGCACGTGGGAGGCCGATCTCCGCGACTGGAAGTGGGTACTGGGCGTCAACCTCTGGGGCGTGATCCACGGCGTCAAGAGCTTCGTGCCGCGCATGCTGGCCCAGGGCGGCGAGTGCCACATGGTCAATACCGCCTCGGTCGCGGGGCTTCTGAGTACACCCGCGATGTCGGTCTACAACGTGTCCAAGCATGGCGTCGTCACCCTCACCGAAACGCTGCATCACGATCTCGC
>JBIKKL010000042.1:0-15181 GCA_044360365.1 Burkholderiales bacterium
CGACGTTCATCGAAGCAGGCTTGCCCGAATTCAACTCGAACAACTGGAACGGCGCGCTCGTGCCGGCGAAAACATCGCGCCCGATCGTTGCCAGGCTGGCCACGGATATCGGCAAGGTACTGCAGATGCCCGACGTGCGCGAGAAGCTCGACGCGCAGGGCAACTTTGCCTGGGGATCGACGCCGGAGCAGTTCGCCTCCCTGATCAAAGCGGAGATCGACCGCTTCGCCTACGTCGTCAAGGCTGCAGGCATCAAGACCGAGTGATGCGCCTGCGAGCACTCGCCCCTATCCGACGCGCGCTCCGGAGCGACGGACGATATCCGCCCAGCGGGCCACCTCGCGCTTGATGAAGGCACCAAACTCCGCAGCCGAGGTCGCGGTCACCTGCATGCCACGCTGGCTGAAGGCGCTCGTCACATCGGCAGAACGAGCCGCTGCCACCATCGACTTGTTGAGCGCGGACACGATCGCCGCCGGGGTGGCTGCCGGCACGACGAACCCCTGCCACAACGTAATCTCGTAACCTTTCAAGCCCGCCTCGTCGACGGTCGGGACATCCGGCAGCACCGGACTGCGCTGCAATGCCGTGGTCGCGATCGCACGCAGCCGCCCCGCAGCGATCAATGGCGTCGCCGTGGACAGGCTCGACACGCTCAGTTGCGTTTGTCCTGCGATGAGTTCGGAAGTCGCGAGCGGGCTGCCCTTGTAAGGCACGTGCACGATGTCGATGCCCGCCATCGACTTCAGCAATTCTCCGCCCAGATGGGATGTGGTGCCGCTGCCCGCCGAGGAGAACAGCACCTGACCCGGGCGCGCCTTGGCCAAGGCGATCAGCTCCTTCAGATTCTTCGCAGGCAGCGACGGGTGCACGACGATGACGTTCTCGGTCGTGGTCACAAGCGAAATCGGCGCGAAATCCCGTACCGGATCGTAGGTGATTTTGGTGTAGAGCGCCGGGGCGATAGCCAGCGTACTGGTATTGCCCATGAGCATCATGTAACCGTCCGCCGGCGACTTGGCGACGAGTGACGAGCCGATAGTGCCCCCTGCACCCGGGCGATTCTCCACGAGGACGTTCTGGCCAAGATTTTCCGTCATCTTCGCCGCAATACCGCGTGCGACCACGTCCGTGCCGGCGCCCGGCGTGAAGGGAACGACGATGCGAATCGGCGCCGAGGGAAAGCCCTGCGCGCTTGCGGATAGCGGCGCGACCACGACACCCGCAATGAACACACTCAATGCCGAAACCACCGATGCCTCGACTCTGCGCTTGACGAAACGATGCTGCATGGACATTTCTACTCCCCTAGGTCACGTACCGACGATGTACGCTGGTTCCAAGCAGCATCCGTACCACACGCACGCCGCCACGCTGCTGTCTCGAAGTAGTATAGAGGAGGCGCAACCCCGCTGTACGCTCGCGCATCGACGTACATCGAAGTGTGAATCGCCGAGGTACGATGGACCCTTCGTTTTATCTGCCGGAAAGGACCCGCCATGATCAAGAGCATCTCGCTGTTGACCCGCAGGCCGGAACTGACGCACGACGAATTCGTCCGCCACTGGGTGGATATCCATGCGCCACTCGCCCATGCCGTGCCGCGAGTGAAGCGCTATGTGCAATCCCATATCCTGGCCGAACGAACGCGCCCCGACATCGAGACGCTGGACGTCGAGGTCGACGGCATCGCCGAACTCTGGTACGAGAGCCTGGACGATCTGCGCTTCGCGATGAATACGCCCGAGGCAAAGATCCTGCACGACGACGGCGCCACCTTCATCGGCAGGATCAAGACTTACACCATCGAAGAGCGGGTGATCATTCCGCCGGGTGAGACCTGATCAACGATGATCCGCCCGTGCCTCGCACGCCGAGCGGGTCTCGACACGGGGCTCAGCGCGATGCCACCACCACCTGTTCGGCATCGAACACCTTGCCCATGATCGTGTGCTTGCGATAGTTCTCCTTCGGCGCAGCCATCCCGAGTTCGGCCATTCGGCGGCGAGCTTCCGATGCGAGAAGCACCTTTTCCGAAATCTCGCGGTAGTTCACGTCCTTCTTGATGTAGCCCCAGCGCTTCATCTGCGAAAGCATCCAGACCGCCATCGAGTTCCAGGGGAACGGATCGAAATCGATCCGGTTCGGTACGTTGCGCACTCCACCCAGTCCGTCGGCAAAGCGTCCGGTCAGCACTTGTTCGACCACCGTCAGCGGCTGATTGAGATAGTTCGCCGGCGCGATCATCTGCGCCACGTTCTTCCGGTTGTCGGGGCTGGACGAGAACCTCGTCGCATTCAACAACGCCCGTACGATCGCCGCAAAGGTGTTCGGATTCTGCTTCGCGAACTCGCCCGTGGCCGCAAACGCGCAGCAGGGATGGCCTTCCCACAACTCGCTCGTCAGCAGGTGGATGAAGCCGACGCCCTCGTACACTGCGCGCTGATTGAACGGCTCGGCCACGATGAAGCCGTCGACGTTCCCCGAACTCAGGTTCGCCACCATGTCGGGCGGCGCCATCACGCGCAGCTGCACGTCCTTGTCGGGATCGATGCCGTTCTCGGCCAGATAGTGTCGCAGCAGGAAGTTGTGCATCGAATAGTCGAAAGGCACGCCGAATCGCATGCCCTTCCACGTCTTTGGGTCGCGGCGGTTCTTGTGCTTCATCGCAAGCGTGATTGCATTGCCGTTGATGTTCTCGATGGCCGGCATGACCATCGGCACGGCATTCGAACCGGTGCCGAGACTCATCGCGAGCGGCATGGGAGAGAGCATGTGCGATGCGTCGTATTCCCCCGAGAGCGTCTTGTCGCGCACCACCGCCCAACCGGCGGTCTTCATGAGCGAAACGTTGAGACCCTCTCGCGCATACATGCCTGCGGCGTGCGCGAAGATGATCGGCGTAGCACAAGTGATGGGGAGAAAGCCGATGCGCAGATCACGCTTCTCCGGCACGCCCCGTTCGCCCGCCAAGGCGGCCAATGCCTGTTCCGGGATCACGCTCGACAGTGCTGCCAGCGCCCCACCCATGCCGACCGCCTGCAGGAAGCGTCTGCGCTGAGACGCGCGCGGGATCATCGCCCGCACGAGCGCCGTCTCGATCAGACTGCGGGAACTGCGCTCCTCGTCTTCGGCGGCCAGGTGTGCAGCTTCGTCGGTATGCTGCCCGCAGCTACAGCAGGCAATGGCGCGTGGATCGGGGGTCTTCAAGGTCATGGGCGTTCCTGGTCGGGTAGTCGAAAGTACGCGGGGTTCGCAGAGGGCATCATCGCAACGGACTGAAGTCGCTCTTGCCAACACCGCATTCGGGGCAGAACCAGTCGTCGGGGAAATCCTGCAGACGCGTGCCGGGCGCGATGCCCTCCTCCGGAATGCCGAGGGCTTCGTCGTAGACATAGCCGCAGATGTCGCAGATCCATTTCGTGAGGGTCGCGGTGTCGTTCGTGGGTTGGTTCATCGCGGGTCCTTCAGGCTGCAACCTGCGCAGCCTGCAGCGGCGCGAACACTCGCTCGAGCAGCGGCGCAAGATCGGCAGCGACCTCGTCGAGCCCCGGATTCGCATAGGTACGGAAGATCTCGCTCGGCGGCCGGTGCGCCACCACGGTCGCTCCACCGGCGTCGTAGACGTGGATGCGCAGCGGGATCTCGATCCCTGCGCGCTTGTCGGCCGCCCAGACCCGCACGGCGAGATCCGGCCGAAACACTTCGAGGATCTGGTCTGCAGGGACGTGCAGGCCCCGCTTGGCCGCATTCGCCTGTCCGTTGATGTGCGAGACGAGTGCCAGCGGCGCGGCCGCGATACCCTCCATCAGTAGACGCACGGCCTCGTCGACGTCTATGGATAGCCTTTGCGAAATCATGCCGTCACTTCCCGGGCGGCGCACGCGTCGAGTTCGGCGAGTTCCTTGCGCAAATGCTTCAGCGCCGGCGTCACGATCGCGACGAAGATGGCTTCACGCACCCGCCGCTGCGCCGGATTACGAATGAGATACCCCTTCGCGCCCGAGTGCAGCATCGCGGCCATGGATGCCTTCAAGGCAAGCTCGGAGCCCGCAGCGCGCAGTCCCAACACCTCGCGTACCTCGAACGGACGACCTGTGTCGATCCGATCAGCGAGATCCAGGATGGCCGAACGTGCCGCATCGAGCTCCTCCTGCATCGGCCCGGCCTGATCGTCGAGATAACTGTTGACGTGGGAAAGCGTTTTGCACGAATCGCGCACGATCGCGATGCAGTCTTCGATCATGCCGAGGGCAATGCCCGTTTGCAGCAGCACGAATCCGGGTTTGATGCGCTTCACGAAAGTGTCGAACTCATCAGGCTGCGCGAGCACGTCGGCGTCGCTGACGAAAAGCTTCTTGAACTGACACGAGAAGGTCCGCGTCCCTTCGAGCGCGACGAAGTGTGCGCTCGTATTGAGTCGGGCACCTTGTTCGCCGGCCTGCACGAGTGCCAGCAGTGTCCCGCCGGATTCGCAGCGCGCACCGACCGCGAACATGTGCCCTTCGCCCAAGTTGGACACCCAGGGCAGCGTGCCGTCGAGTTCGAAGCCGCCCTCGACACGCTTTGCGCTCAGCCGCAACGGTTCGATCGACGCACAGGACTTCATGAGGTTCGACAGCCCGGTCCCGCCGAGGACTTCGCCGGCCATGACCTTGCGCTGCAGTTTCTCGCGCAAGCCTGCATTGCTCGTCTGCTGCAGGTACCACACGAGCGCCGACTGGCACCAGGTGAGAAAGGCCGTCGAGCCGCACACGCGGGATACCGCACTCATGCACTCGATCAACGTCCGCAGGCCGAGCCCCGATCCGCCACGCGCGGGTTCGACCGCACAGCGATACATCCCGACTTCACCCATGCGGCGCATGAAGCCTTCGGGGTACTCGCCCTTGACGTCGATATCGACCACCTTGGGCTGGAGTTCGTCGCGCGCGAGCTGCGCAATGCGGGCAATGAGATCGGCTGCCGTGAGATCGACGGCGGCGGGTTCGGCACACAGGACTGCGGACATCTCGTTCTCCGTGGGTCAGCGTTTGGATCGATTGCTCAGGCGAGTTCGACCTTCATGGCAATCGGATTGCGGAAGCTGTTCGCCACCGGCGAGAAGTAGTTCGCATGCTTCACGATCTCGTCGATCGTCTCGCGAGGCACATCGGCCTCGGCGATGATCTTGACGCGCACTTCCTGGAAACCCATTTCCGAGGCTGTCTTCTCGGCGCCGCCTGCGCCCCAGGCAGCGGGATTGCCGATATCGCCTTCGAGCAGCACTTCGAGGCGCGTCAGCTCGACGCCCTTCCATGTCGCCACCGCCTGGATCCCGACGGACAAGCAAGCCCCCAACGCCGCGAGCAGAGTTTCCGAAGGTGCCGGCGCGGTGTCTTGTCCGAACAGATGCAGCGGCTCGTCGACCACCACCGGCGCATGCTTGCCGATGTAGGTGAGATTGCGGAACTGACCGTCGGCGATCGTATGTGCCTTCATCGTGCCTTGCGCACACGGATTGGAACGGCCCTTGGCGGCGAATGCGGCCAAACCGTTGCGATCGATGGGCTTGAGATGGACCTTGGCAGCCGGTGCGGCGACGTCGTTCATGCGATGCTCTCCTGGATGTTCGGTGGTGGATGGATCCGACGCGATTTGCGGTTGCGATCGCAGCGGTCTCGCATCCTGTTGTTGCAATGGCCGTGCCGGTCCGGGGTCCAGGAAGAGATCCAGCGCTTATTCAGAACGTTGCGTTGAGAAATCGTCCATGACGGCAGGCATGTCGAACGACGAATGTCGACGCAAATGTAAACAATCGAAGGGGAATGGATACCTTCGCCGGAAGGCTGATCCACGCTGCCGCGGCGCCAGGACGTGCGGCCGGCGCAACATGTTCGGCGCGAAGTCAGCGCCCCTTGCGCGTCACCGCGATCCCGAGTTGACGTACCCGGTAATCGAGCTGCCGCAGCGTCATGCCGAGCGAGCGGGCGGCTTCGGTCTTGTTGCCGCCCGCCCGGGCGATGGCCGCCACGATGCGCGACCGATCGTCCTCGATGACGCTGGCGTACCGTGGGGCACGAGGGACCGAGTTCGCCGTGACGAGCGCAGCCTCCGGTTCGATGCGCACGCGTGCTTCAGCAGTCAGCACGCGCTCGACATCGGCGAGCCCGATCCGCGAAGACTCGCTCAGCAGCACGATGCGCTCGATGACGTTGGCCAGTTGACGGACGTTGCCCGGCCACGGAAAGTGGCTCAGTGCATCGACGGCCTGCGCAGAAAGCGCAACGTTGCGCTGATAGGTCTGATTGAGCTGACTCACGAAATGACGCGACAGCGCCCGCACGTCTTCGGGACGCTCGCGCAGGGGCGGCAACGTGATCGGCAGCACGTTCAATCGATAGAACAGATCGAGCCGGAACCTGCCTTCGCTTACCAGCGCGTGCAGATCACGATTGGTCGCAGCGACGATGCGAACATCGATGGCGCGTTCCCGCGAGGATCCGACGCGCTCGATGACGCGCTCCTGCAGCACGCGCAGGAGCTTCGCCTGGGTGGCAAGCGGCAGTTCACCGATCTCGTCCAGAAACAGGGTCCCGCGATGCGCGAGTTCGAATCGCCCGGCGCGCGCAGCCGTTGCGCCCGTGAAGGCCCCCTTTTCGTGGCCGAACAGTTCCGATTCGAAGAGATTCTCGGGGATCGCCGCGCAGTTCACCTTCACGAACGGGGCATCGCGACGCCCCGACAACAGATGCAGCGTTCGTGCGAGCAGTTCCTTGCCCGTTCCGGATTCGCCGAGCAGCAAAACGGTCGCCTCCGTTCCGGCCACGCGTTCGACCTGCGACAACGCCGCCTGCAACGCCTTCGACTCGCCGACCACGCCTGCAGAGCGCGCAGCCGTCGTTGCCCGCTGCAGCGCCTGTTTCAATGCCCTGTTCTCGCTTTCGAGCGTGGCCGTTCGTTCTTCGACCAACCGGTTGAGCTCGAGCACCTGCCCGACCAGCACCGCCATCGTCTCCAGCAACTGGACATCATCAGCCAGTGCCCGATCACGCCTGCGCAACCGATGGCAGCCCAGGACGCCGATGGCTCGATCAGCGGCCACGATCGGCAAGGCAATGAAGGCGACCGTCTCCTGCGGCAATCGCTCGCGTTCGACCGTGCGGCACAGAAAGCCCGGCTCCGCATCGATGTCCTGGATGATGGCCTTCACGCCGGTCGTGAAGACCTGCCCGGTGATGCCCTCGTCGGGCTTGAATCGTCCGCGTCGAACTTCGGCAGCGGTCAGCCCATACGCATAGCGTATCGACAGCGCGGCCGAATCCGGATCCAGCAGCAGGACACGCCCCCGATTGAGCCCCAGCAGTTCCGAGAGCAGATGCAGCATCTCCTCGATGACTTCGCGCGGATCGAGGCTGCGCCCGAGGCGCTTGGTCACTTCGCGCATGAGCAGACGCTCGTGATCTGCCCAGGTTCGGGGCAGACGCGTCGCATCGGCCGCACATTCGCTGTGCATGCGCGCGTTCTCCTTCCGCTACGTTAGATCGAGCTAACGGTTCAGCAGAAAACGTGCCAATACAGCAATTCGACGTCCTCGCAGGCGCATGCCGACACTCGGCAATACGGCACCCCATCCTGTGAAGGCCGCAGCGGTCGCACCACACGGGATCTCCTGATCCTTCGACGCCTGGTGGACGGCCCCTCTCCCGCAGCCCTCCTTCGCCCTCGGTCGCAGCTTCGTTCCGTCGCCGCGCATGCGCAGTTGCACTCGTGCTGAAGGAAGAGACTGCACGTGCGAGGTCGAAGAAGACTCACCGAGAACATCGAGCATCTGCGCCTTCGCCTCGCGAGCCAGCGGGGCGCGATCGTGCTCGCTGTGCTCGGGCTCGCATGCGGCGTGATCGCAGGGCTCGTGACCGTCGCCTTTCGTGCGCTGATCGAGGGCATCCAGGTCCTCTTCGTCGGCACCGACTTCCTGCAGCTCTCCACCCTGTCGCGGTTCGCCTTCCCCGCCTGCGGCGTCATTCTGACCATCGGGCTGATCTACTTCCTGGGTCGAGGCAGGCTGCGCACGGGGGTCGTTCACGTACTCGAGCGGCTTTCCTACAACGAAGGTCAGCTGCCCTTCAGGAATGCCGTGCTTCAGTTCTTCGGCGGCGCCATCGTGCTTGGCGCGGGGCTTTCGATGGGCCGCGAGGGGCCCAGCATCCATCTCGGCGCGGCGAGCGGCAGTCAACTCGGACAGTGGGTACGCGTGCCCCACAACAGCTTGCGCACACTGGTCGGCTGCGGCGTGGCGGCAGCCATCGCCGCTTCGTTCAACACACCGCTCGCCGGCGTGGCCTTCGCCATGGAGGTCATCCTCATGGAGTTCACCGTGGCGAGTCTCACGCCCGTCATCCTGGCAGCCGTCAGCGGTGCGGCGATCGCACATCTGGTGTACGGATCCTCGACCGCGTTCTACGTGCCACCGGTCGCGCTGCACTCGCTGTGGGAATTGCCCTACATTGTGCTGATGGGCATCGTCATCGGATCCATCGCGGCCGCATTCATCGTGCTGGTACGTCGGTTGACCCGAGCCACTAGACACCACCCGTGGTGGCTGCGCATGCTGGCCGCAGGCATCCTGACCGGCGGCTGCGCGATGCTCGTGCCGTACATCATGGGCGTAGGGTACGACAGCGTGATCCTGATACTCACGGGCGGCCTCGCCTTTGCGACGCTGGCTGCGATCGTCCTGTTCAAGATTCTTGCCACGTCCTTCTGTCTCGCGGCGGGGCTTCCGGGTGGCCTGATCGGCCCGACCCTCGTCATCGGCGCCGCTGCGGGCGCCGTGCTCGGGTACATGGGAACGTCGATCGCGCCCGTCCCGGCCTCGGACATCGGGCTCTATGCGATGCTCGGCATGGGCGCCATGATGGGCGCGACGCTGCAGGCGCCGCTCGCCGCCTTGCTCGCCCTGCTCGAACTCACCGGCGAGATGCAGATCGTCATGCCCGGCATGCTGGCCATCGTCAGCGCATCGATCGCGGCCAAGGAACTCTTCGCCTGCGAATCCCTGTTTACGGTGCAGTTGCGCGAGTTCGGCCTCGATCACTCCAACGATCCGGTCGCACAGAAGCTGCGCGGCATCGGCGTCACGGCCGCGATGTCTCGCGACTTTCGATTGGCGCCGCCGAACATCACGGCCACCGAGGCCCACGCGCTGCTGAGCGGAACCCCGCAATGGCTGGTGATCCTGAACGGCGATGCGAAGGTGTTGCTTCCCGCTGCCGATCTCGCGCGATACGTCGAATCGGAGCAATCCGAACGAATCAACCTGCTCGACCTGCCCAGTCGACGCAGAACGCTCGCCGGCATCTCGGGCGAAGCTACGCTGCAGGCGGGCCTGGACCTGATGGCGCACAAGGAAGCGGAAGCCCTTTACATCGAAGGCAAGACGCAAGCCCATGAACAGGGCATCGTCGGCGTGCTCACACCGGAACAGATCGACGCCTGCTATCGCTACACCCCAAGCGTACCCGTGCTTCAGTAACCGCCCAACCGTACCCTCGATGCCGTGCGCGGGCGTCGCGCCGGCGGCGGGTCATAATCCGCCGGCCTGCGCGAAGATCGCCCTGAGCTGCTCGCGATCGCTCGTCTGACCCAGCGCCACCATCAACAGGATCCGCGCCTTGATGCCGCTCAGGTAGCCCGACGAAATCGCCCCTTGTCGAATCAGGCTTTGCCAGGATCCCAGGTAGCCTTTGCCCGGATGCGGCGCGCCCGAGGGCAGTCGCGTTCCGGCAATGACCGGGATACCCGCCTGCAGCGCCAGGCACACGCCTTCGTAGAACGGAAGGTTCACATTGCCTCCGCCCGTGGCTTCCACCACGATGCCGTCGACCCTGGCATCGACACAGGCGCGAAAGAGCAAGTCGCTCGACCCCTGAACCATCGTGATGACATGCACGTCGGGCCGAATGTCGTTCACCTCGAGATGCAGGCGTCGCTGCGGTATCGCGAAGAAATTCACCGCATGAGCGGTGACCGTGCCAATCGCGCCGCCATCGCGCGCACCGAAGCACGTGAGCCGGTCCGGATTGACCTTGGTAGCGTCCACGGCCGAGTGGATCTCGCCACCTAACGCAACCATCACACCGCGCCCGGCCGCGTTCGGATCGGCAGCGATGCGAACGGCATTGAGTACGTTGCGCGGTCCATCGGGATCCTTTTCATCGGCGTTGCGCTGGGCGCCGGTCACGACGATCGGCCGCTCGCTGCCCACCGTGAGGTCCATGAGGTAGGCCGTCTCCTCGAGCGTCGCCGTGCCGTGCGTGACCACGATCCCTGCGGCAGTCTTGTCTTCGAGAACCTTGCGCAGCGTGGTCTTCAGACCGAAAGCCGTCGGCGTATCCATCAACGCACTGTTGATGTTCGAATGCTCGACGACTCGAATCTGCGCCACATCGGCGAGTTCCGGAATTGCCGTCACCAGATCGCCGGCGGAGGCAGCCGAAACGTGTCCGCCGAGCGCGGGATCGAACTTCGAAGCAATGGTGCCGCCGGTACCGACGACATAGACGAGCGGTTTGCTCATGTGGCACTCCTGGGGAATATCGAGGCAGGCATCAAGTTCAATCCTAACTCATGGATGCGGCGCCGCACAAAGCATTGTTGCGCCGACGCGGCACTCAAAGCAGGCGATCCGACAGCACCTCGAACCGAACCTTCGGCACCCTGAAGCAAACCGCATCAGGCGTGGCGCCGAGCCCATCGAGAAGCGGACATTCCAGCGTGCTGCTCGCCAAGGCCAGTGGCTCGACCGAATCGGGATCGATGGGAAGGCGTATGGTCCCGAGCGCCACCGCACCCAGATCGTCCCGAGGCACCACGGCCGCATCCTGCAGCGCCAGTCTTGCGACGAGGCCTGCCCACGTACTGCCGAACGCGTCGAACGGGGTGGGGAGCAACGGGCTACCGTTGCGCGCGAGGGTCATGGCCAGACGCGGCGCGCTTCCGGCCCCGGGGTGGATCTCCACGGCAATGGACCGTTCTGCGATCTCCAGTCTCAAACGTGCGGACAAGTGCGAGGGCAGGCTATCGCTGAATACGCGGGTACCCAGCGCATACAGTACGTTGTCGATGACGTTCGTCACGAAGACGACCGTCGGAACATCCGGTGCTCGAGGCGGCGGCCGCTCGAGATAGAGCCGCCAGTTGCTTTGCAGCGGCGAGGGGAATAATCGCCGCAACGGTCCGGCGAGCGCAGGCCCGAAATGCCCATGGCGATAAGTGAGCACGGTCAAAGGTGTGCGCTTGTCCCGAACCCATAGCATGGTGCCCTCCGGAACAAAGCGTTTTGCTCGCTCGGCGTCGACCAGCCAGGTCGCATAGACGACATCGACGACATCGCTGACAAGCACCGGAAAAGGAAGGGGTCGGGTGAGCATGCGCCGAGCACGGGCGAGCGTCGCGCAATTGGCGATGCGCTCGATCAGCGCGCCGCAGCGCCCTGCCCGCGGATGAACATAGTGCTGGTCGGTCATGCGCACCCGGGGCGGGAAATCGCCATGCCCTGGCTCATCGAGCCATCGCCGTGCAACGCTCGATCGGCGGCAAGACGATATTCCCTCCCAGCGCAGCGGACGATGGCGGCATCCCTAGCTTTGAGGATCGACGCAGACGCGTTTGAATCCGGTCTCCTCGCGAATCAGGCGCTCGAAGTAGGCCGCGCACTCGTCGTCTTCCGCCAGGTGCGCCCGTCCCAGGAGCCGCTCTGCGAACGATCGTTGCTTGACGATCTGCAAGACCCATTCGCGCTCCCCGCCCTCCTCTTCGTCCGATGCGCTTGAACCGAGCATGTAGGCGCGACCGTTGTGCGTCAGGGAAGCGTACCAACCCCAATCTTCCGCTTCGGGCTCGGAGAGCGCGAACTGCGCGGATGCGCGCTCGCGCAACCACTTCAGCAGGGACTCCCCGGCGATCGGATTGATCGGATTCGGACGCTCGGTCGTTACGTCGAACGTCGATGTCGTGAAGCGTATGACGCGCTCGTTAGCCATGGGGTCCCTGTTTTCTCGGCACCACATCGGACTCGAATGAATACGACGTCGACGGCCAGACGGCAACTTCGACGAACCGCAACGGGAGGCGGCCCGGTTCGCTGTTGTTGCGCGAAGCGATCACTGTTTCTCGAAATCGATCCGTTCATCCACCGGCAGCCCCTGCAGATATCGCCGAAGGCAATCGAGGCCGAGTTCGATCGCACCGAGGCGCACCCAGTCACGGCCGCCGACGATGCGGCTGCGGCGAGAGACGACATCGTGACTCGATGCGATGGCAAGACACACCGACGCACCGAAATCGACGCGATCGGTGCCTTCGTCGAGATCGAGCAGCACGGCCAACGCATGCGTCGCGCCGGCGGCAAGGCGAGCGGCCCGGGCGACCTCCTCTGCGGTACTGCGATCGATCACGTCGGGCGCCGTCGGCTTGTCGAACTGCACGGCGGAGCAAATATCCGCCATGTCGAGCGATACCACGCCGCGGCGAATCGCCCTCTCGGCGCCGGGGAGTGGGACGAGCCGTCCGACAATCTGCCCGCCCGTGAACATCTCCACCACGGCAAGCGTGGCGCGACGGGAGGTCAGTTCGTCGAGGACCACCCGCTCCAGGGTCTGATCGTCTTCGGCCAGGATGAAGTTTCCGTAGCGACGCCGGATTTCCTTCTCGACCGGTTCGAGGCGGCGGCGGATGTCGTCCATGTCCGTGCCGCGCACGGTGAGCTTCGTCTCCAGCTGGGGATAGTGGGCGCGAAAGCCGAGCTTGACCGCGCCGTCGGGATCGATCTCCTCGATCCCCGCCAACAGGCTGTCGGCATGCGACTCGCCGATGCCATAGCTGTGAAAGCGCTTGAGATGGATTGCCGACTGGAGGCCGCTCTTGGCGAGCAGTCTCGGGATGATCTGCTCTTCGAGCATGCGCCGCAGTTCCCGAGGCACGCCGGGCGTGAAGAAGAACCGGGCCTTTCCGATGTCGACCGCGAAGCCGCAGGCCGTACCGATCGGATTGTCGAGAACCTCCGATCCCTGCGGCAGCATTGCCTGCTTCCTGTTGTTGGGCGGCATGATGCGGTTGCGGCGCCGGAAGAACTCCTCCATCCGCTCCATCCACTCGTCGTTCAGGGCCAGTTCGACCCCGGCCGCCTTCGCGGCGATTTCCTGCGAAAGATCATCGACGGTCGGCCCGAGGCCGCCGTTGACGATGACGGCATCGGCACGTTGCCCCGCGAGCTGGAACGCAAGCAACAGACTCTCGCGATCATCGCCGACCGTGGTCTCCCACGCGACGGACAACCCCACGTCTTCGAGCTTCTGCGTGATGTAGCTGAAATTGGTGTTGACGATCTTGCCGGTGAGCACCTCGTCGCCGGTGCAGATGACCTCGATGCGCATATGCGATTCCGATTTTTGGGAGAGCTGACCGGAAGGATAGCAGGGTGTTTGGACTGACCGTGAACGGTGAAGGGCGAAGGGTGATCCCTCGCCTTTCGACGAGGCGGCCAAGGGCCACGCGCGCGGCTAAGCGCTTCACCGGGCTGCTGCGCACGCAGCGCCCTTCACGCTTCACCGTTCACCGTTCACGGCGAAGCCTCACGCCATCATCTGCCCGCCATTCACATGGATCGTCTGGCCCGTGATGTAGCTCGCGCCGGGACCACACAGGAACCGAACCGCGGTGGCGATCTCGCGCGATTGACCGAGCCGCCCCAATGGCACGACGGATCCACCTGCTTTGGGCGCACGCGGATTCGCGCGCACGGTATCGATCTGCCCGGGCGACACGCAATTGACTCGTATGCCGCGGTCCGCGAACTCGCGTGCCAGCCCCCGGGTGAATCCGATGAGTCCCTGCTTGCCGACCGAGTTGTGTACCCGATGCTTCGCGCCCGAGAGCGCCTGCATGCCGCCCAGGGTGACGATACTGCCCCCGCCCGCGGCGATCATCGAGGGGAGGCTCGCCTGACAGAGATGAAACGCGCCGTCGAGGGTGATCGCATGCGGCGCATGCCACTCCTCGTAGGTCATGTCGAGAAACGGTTTCTCGTAGCGGATGGACGCGTTGAGCACCAGGATGTCGATGCGACCGAACCGCTTGAGCACGCTTGCGACCATTGCGCGATCCGCGCCGCCGTCGGCGATATCCGCGACATAGAGTTCCGAATGCCCGCCCGCTTCGCGGATCTGCCGGACGACGCTTTCGCCGTCGTCGACCGAGTGCTTCGTATTGACGGCAACGCTCGCGCCCGCCGCCGCCAATTCGAGTGAAATCTCGCGTCCGATATTGCGCGCGCCGCCGGTGACCAATGCGACCAATCCTGCGAGTTCCTGCTGAGTTTTCTGCGAATCCATTTAGCCTCCGTAATGTGAACGACTCTACTGCGCCTGGATACTCGCGGCCTTGATGACCCGCCCCCACTTCAGCGTATCGCTCGCGAGCAGCTTCTGAAACTCCGCGGGGGTGCCGCCCACGGGATCCACCCCGAGCCCGACGAAGCGTTCGTGATTGGCCTTGTCCAGCAACACACGGCGCGCATCCGCAGCCAGGCGCGAGACCATCTCGGCTGGCGTGGCGCGAGGGACGAACAACCCATACCAGATATCCACTTCGTAGCCCGGCACACCAGCTTCGGCCACCGTCGGAACGTCAGGAAGATGCGGCGAGCGCTTTGCACCGCTGGTACCGATCGGCTTCAGCTTGCCCGCACGAATCATCGGCAACTGCACGGGGATACCGCCGAAGTACATCGTGATCGAACCGCTCAGCAGATCGTTCATCGCTTGCGGACCGCTCTTGTACGGCACGTGGACGATGTCGATCTTCGCCAGCAGCTTGAGCAGTTCGCCAACGAGGTGGTCGGAGCTGCCGGTGCCTCCGCCCGAGCCGAAGCTCTGGCTGCCGGGCTTCGCACGCGCCAGCGCGATCAGATCCTTGACCGAGTTGACGGGCGACGAAGGGACGACGGTCAGGACGTTGTGACGCTCGGATACCTGCGTGACCGCGGTGAAATCGCGCGCGAGGTCGAATGTCGGCTTGCGATGAACGAGCGGCGCGATGACCAACGATCCCGATCCGAACAGCATCGTGTAGCCGTCCGGTGCCGCGCGCGCAACGGCTTCGGCGCCGATGCTGCTGCCCGCGCCCGGCCGGTTGTCCATGA
>JBIKKL010000491.1:0-4100 GCA_044360365.1 Burkholderiales bacterium
GACAGCAGCACGCGACTCACGAGCCGCTCATGAGTCGGGCGATGTTTGCGGAAGTGCCATTGGCCGGGCTACGCTTGAGACCGCTGGGCATGGCCGCAGGCGTGATGTCGAGCGTGGGCCGTGGCCAGGCCAGCCAGCAGGTTACCGCCCAATCGGGGCGGCTCCGGAGTTCGGCCATCAGGCCGTCCGGCCGCGGTGCGGGCCCGGTCGCGGCGGCGCAGCTGGCCGCCAGCAGAGCAATCGCGGCTGACGAGGCTGGTGACGATCATGGCACGGGGCCCCTAGCGAACCAGAACTGGGGAACCTGATGGAAATTCGCATCCCCTTTATACGCCGCCAGTCGCCAAAAACAGACGAAAACGCCCGTCTCGATCGCCTGGACCGTGTGCCTTGCCAGATCTGGGCTCCCGATCCGGGCTCCGCGGGGGAACCGGCCGGCCCCTTGAAAAAATCGCAGGAAAAAGTGCTTGACAAGGTTGGCTGGGTGATGCTATTCTCACTGAATCATTGGAGCTTAAGGTAATTTTACTGAAGCTAGGGGGGTTAGGATTATGAATTCTTCGAGCTCTTGTTTTTTGAACGTTTTCAAGACGCGTTTGTTGTTGCCTGCCTCGCTGCGGGCAGGCGTTGTTTCGACAACGCTTTCGGTGGTGGCGTTGGCGACGGCTTCAATGCTCTGTGTGCCAGCCGATGCCGCGCTTGTCGGCCTCTGGCAATTTGAAAGCGGCACCGTCACCGCGACCGATAGTTCGTCGTTTGGCAACAACGGTACGTTTCAAAGTGGTGCGACGACGACAGGCACCACCACTCCCGGTGCGTTTAGCGCGAATTCTCTGAAATTGAGTAGCACTTCCCAGTACGTGCTAGTGCCCGACAGCAACAGCTTGGACATCACCAACTCCACGGGCCTGACGATTGCCGCATGGGTGTACCGTAATAACAACAGTACGGCAAATGTTGCCGTTTTGGCGAAGAATCCTTCCGGCGGCGCCGCTACAAATCAGGCGGGAAATTACGAGTTCCGAGCCTCCCCGACTGCGTCACCCTCGTTTCTTTTTCAGTCTAACTCCACAAATACCCGAATGCTCAGCGGAACGTCGAATCTGCAAACCTCTAATTGGACTCACGTCGCCGTAACGGTCGCCAACTCCATCAGTGGGAGCGCGACGGTGGCCACTTTTTATGTCAACGGCACGATGACCAGCACTGGCACCAGCTCACCGGGCCAACTTTTTGGGCAAGTCAACAACAATCCACTGTATATCGGCACCCGCGCCGACTTCGGCAACACGCTGCTTGGATTTTTGGATGACGTCGCCGTGTTCAACGAAGTTTTGACCCAAAGCCAAATTCAGACGATCAGCACCGGCGACTTCACCGCCTTCGGTGTGCCCGAGCCGTCAACGTGGGTAATGGGTGCGGCCGGAATCGCCTGTTTTTGTTTGGGCGCGTGGCCACGTCGCCGGGCACGGCATCTTGAGCCTTCCGGCTCGGTATCGAATGGCACAGCGGCGCCGAAACAACCAGGCGAAATCACGTTGTCTGGCGAAGCGGTGGTTTGAATCCCGTGTCCAACGACTGATTCCGTTGCCCCGCTGACCTTGTCAAAACGAAGAAGACCTCCTCGGTGCGAAAAGCCAAGGAGGTTTTTTCGTGTCCGCGAAAATGCCCGAACGGATCGGGCTTCGAATTCCGGTTTCGAATTTCGCGCAGTGTTGACCATTCGATGCTTCCGGTAGTACTACCGGCGGTCCGGACGGCCGGTTTCAGACGGCTCGAGCGGCCTCGAGGCGATGGCTGCGAACTGGCCCCGAATAGCGCCCCGAATCGGGCGTTTCGTGGCCTTCGTGACACGCTGAAGCGGTCGTGACTGCGATCTGTTTTTCATTCCCGGCGAGGCGTCGATGTCCCTGTCGTTCACCCGTATAGTGACTCCGATCCGAATCCGTCCCTGCATCGCCCTGCTGCTCGGCCTCGGCACCGCAGCGGCGACCGCGGTCCATGCAGCCGCACCCGAGCGGATCATCCGCGGCGGCCCGTCGTGACGGTCGACGCGGCTCAGCCGACAGCCGCCGCCGTGGCGATCGCCGGCGGAAGGATCGTTGTCGTCGGCAGCGAGGCCGACGTGATGCGGCTCGAGGGGCCGGCCACCGAGGTCACCGACCTCGCGGGCCGGACGCTCGTACCCGGCTTCATCGACGGTCACAGTCATTTCTTCAGTGCCGTCGACGTGCAGGTGCAGGCGTTGTGCGCCTCGCCGCCAGCGGGCCCCTGCCGCACCGTCGCCGATCTCATCGCGCAGCTGGTGAAGCTCCGCGAACGGCGCGGGATCGCCCCCGGCGGCTTCGTGATCGGCTTCGGCTACGACCCCGACCTGCTGGCCGAAAAACGCGGCCCGGCGCGGCAGGAGCTCGACGCCGCCTTTCCGGACAACCCGGTGATCGTGGTCCACGTCTCCGGCCACGGTGCGATGCTCAACTCAAAGGCCCTCGCCCGGTTCCAGATCACGGCCCGCGCCGACGCCGCCGGGAGGCGTGATCGGCCGAGAGCCGGGGGGGAACGAGCCCAGCGGGCTGCTCTTCGAGACGGCATTTCTTCCCGTCTTCTCTCATACGGCCCCCACTTGAATCTCGCGCGCCTTTGCCCCGCTTTCCCATATTGCGCCATCTGACTACTGGTGCGATGATGCGGCCCCCAGACAAGGAGGCCGCATGGATGTCTTCCAACGCAATCGTGGCGATCGACGCAGGCTCACTCGCTTGATTGCCAAAGAGTCGGACGCGATGCAACGTGATCGGTTGCGTAGTGCATTGCTGGTGTTGCAGGGGCGGCAGGCGCTGGAAGTTGCTGACGCCGTAGGCCGCAGTCGCGGATTCGTGCAGCGTTGGGCGTACGCCTATCGTGACGGCGGCATCGAGGCGGTGCGCGGGCGCACGGCACCAGGTCGTCAGCGACGACTGTCGCCCGAGCAAGAGGCACGTTTCGTGCAGCGAGTGATGGCCGGCGCCACGCCACGAGACGGCGTCGCGTCGCTCCGCGGGCCGCAGATTCAGGGAATCCTGGCCCGCGAGTTTGGCAAGAGCTTCTCTCTCAACGGGATCTACAAGCTGCTGAATCGTCATGGCTTTGCCTGCCTCAAGCCCCGACCCAGGCATCCCCAGCAGGATCCGGCTGCAGCCAAGGCTTTCAAGCGTCGCGCCCCCTTCTTGTGAACAAAGTGCGGACCTCCCGGCCGCGCACCAAGGTTCGCGTCTGGTTTCAGGACGAAGCACGATTCGGGCAGCAGGGAACGTTGACATCGGTATGGGCTGCCAAGGGATCGCGCCCCACGATCGTGCGACAAAATGGGCGGAAGTCGATCTGGGTCTTCGGCATCGTCGATCCAGGGACCGGCTGGTCGATGGTCAGTCCATACCGGGAAGCAAATACCGCAACCATGCAGCAGTTCCTCAAAGCAGCAGCCAACCAACTTGGCCCACGCCAACACGCGGTGATGGTGCTGGATAGAGCGGGCTGGCACACCGCGAAGCAGCTCAAGTGGCCAAAACGCATAACGCCGCTATTCCTGCCGCCGTATTCCCCGGAGCTGAATCCTGCCGAGCGGCTGTGGCTGTGGTTCCGTGAACACCACTGGAGCAACCGCGTCTACCCAGACGAGCTGTCGCTGATCCACGAGGCGAAGAGGAGCCATCGCCAGCCTCGTCGGACAGAAGTCCGTTCAATCCGTGCCACGCGATGGGTGACCCGCAAGGTTCAAGTGTGATCCGTATGAGCCCCTTGCCTCCCGTCGATCAGCCCGTCGGCCCGGAGGCTGATGGCATCGAGATCGTCCCGCTGCGCGACGAGGCGATCGCCGACCTCAGCTGCAACTGGGGCTTTCGCACCGACGCCCTGCTCCTGTGGCGGGATACGCCGCAGTCGGTACCGCTCATCGCCGTCCCCGGGGGTGGCACCGCACTCAGACGCCCGCGACCTGCACTCGGCGTTGGCGGCCGGGCCGCGGTTCTCCCTGTTCTGGAACGTCCGCGACGCTGAACCGCGCGGCGGCTGCGATACGAACATGGACGTCGCGCACGGCTCGGAACTCACCTACTTCGACG
>JBIKKL010000043.1:0-15173 GCA_044360365.1 Burkholderiales bacterium
GCGCACCGGCGGCGAATGGCTCGCGCTGCGTCGACGACGGCGTCATCGACGACCGATGCCACTCGTCGTCCTGTGCGACATTTCCGGCTCCATGGATCGGTACGCCCGCATGCTGCTGCACTTCCTTCATGCCGTCGGGTCGCAGCGCAGCGGCTTTCACGCCTTCACGTTCGGTACCCGGCTGACCAACATCACGCGCGCATTGCGGCGCCGCGACGTCGACGATGCACTCGTCGAGGTGGGCCGCGTGGTCGGCGACTGGTCCGGAGGAACTCGCATCGGAGACAGCCTGCTCGACTTCAACCGTCGCTGGAGCCGCCGCGTCCTCGGGCAGGGTTCGACCGTCCTCCTCGTAAGCGATGGACTCGACTGCGGCGAAAGCGCGAACCTCGCCCGCGAAATGCAATGCCTTCGCCGGTCGGCCCGGCGAGTGGTATGGCTCAATCCGCTGCTTCGTTTCGCGGGCTTCGAGCCCCGAGCATCCGGTGTGCGGGCAATGTTGCCCCATGTCGACGCTTTCGTGCCCGCGCACAACATCGCGAGTCTGAGCGATCTCGGTCGTGTCTTGTCCGGGACGCGCGACGCGCACCCCTACTGAACCCAACGGAGAACCCTGATGGAAATGACAGGCGAACAAGTCATCCCGGTGTCGCAGCAGGCGACATGGGATGCCCTCAACGATCTGGAAGTGCTGAAGGCCTGCATACCGGGCTGCGAGTCCCTCGTCGCGAGCGCCGACAACCAGTTCGACGTCGTGCTGACGGCCAAGGTCGGCCCGGTGAGCGCGAAGTTCAAGGGCAAGCTCACGCTGGCGGATCTCGATCCCCCGAACGGCTACAACATCGCCTTCGAGGGCCAGGGCGGTGTCGCAGGGTTTGCGAAGGGCGGTGCCGAGGTGCGACTGCTCCCTGATGCCTCCGGCACGAAACTCAGCTACGCCGCCAAGGCCAACGTCGGCGGAAAACTTGCACAAATCGGCTCGCGTCTCATCGATGGCACGGCCAAGAAGCTCGCCGACCAGTTCTTCACTTCGCTCAAGAAGCACGTCAGCAGCGCAGGCTAGGGATGTGACGTCGTCATTGCGTGATTCCGTTCACGATGCCCTTATACTGAAGCTCCACTCAACGTCCGCAGGAGAGGCACCATGCTCAAGCTCTGGGGCAGACGCAATTCGATCAACGTGCAGAAGGTTCTCTGGTGCTGCGGCGAACTCAACATCCAGTTCGAGCGCATCGATGCCGGGATGGAGTTTGGCCTCAACAACACGCCCGACTACCTCTCGAAGAACCCGAATGGACGCGTGCCGATGATCGAGGACGGCGAGTGGGTGCTCTGGGAATCGCACGCCATACTGCGCTACCTGAGCGGCGTGCATGGGCTCGGCACGCTCTGGCCCGGCAGCCCCAAGGCCTTTGCCGACGTCGACAAGTGGATGGACTGGTTCCACACCTCGTTCGAACCCGATCTGCGCATCGTCTTCTGGCAGCTGATCCGCACGCCCGCAGAGAAGCGCGACATGGCCGCCGTCGATGCGGCTCGGCTGCGTGTGATCAAAACGCTCCAGATCCTCGACGCCCAACTCACCGGCAAGAAGTTCATCGGCGGCACCACTTTCACCATGGGCGACATTCCGATCGGCGTCGGTGCCTATCGGTGGTTTGCGCTCAACCTGGAACGCCCGCCGATGCGCAATCTCGAAACATGGTATCGGCGCCTGACCGAACGGCCTGCCTATCAGCAGCACGTGATGCTGCCGCTCACCTGACCGGCCTGCCCATCGCGCCCCCCCCGATCATGCTCGACGGGGGGCGTGCCGACGCCGCGCACCGGGCCTGCTACCAGATGATCCCGACGGTCGCACCCGTCGCAAGGGTCGCCAGCGTACCGGACACGAGTGACTTCATGCCCAGCCCGGCGATCTCGCCTCTTCGCTCCGGCACCATTGCGCCCATGCCGCCTATCATGATGCCGAGGCTGCCGAAGTTCGCGAAACCGCACAATGCATAGGTCATGATGACGCGGCTGCGTTCGGACAGCGCATCGGGTGCGAGCCGCGACATGTCGAGGTAGGCGAGCAATTCGTTCAGTACGGTCTTGGTGCCCATGAGACCACCGGCCGTGACCGCCTCGCTCCAGGGGATGCCGGCGAGCCAGGTGAACGGCGCCATGACGTAGCCGAGCAGCCGCTGCAGCGTGATCGATTCTCCTCCCAGTGCAGGAAGACGAGCGAGGCCCAGATTGAGCAAGGTCACCAGGGCCACCAGCACGATCAGCAACGCGACGATCTGGATCAGGATCTGCACGCCGGACACGGTACCGCGCGTGATGGCATCCATGCTGCTGTCCGCGCGTTCGAGATCGATGCCTCCGCCCGTGGTCGTACCTGTCGTCGGCACCATCAACGCTGCGATCACCAGGGCAGCCGGCGCACTCAGCAAGGATGCAACGAGGATGTGGCCGAGCGCATCGGGCACCTGGGTACTCAGCACGCTGGCATAGAGCACCATCACCGTCCCGGCGATCGTGGCCATGCCGCAAGTCATCACCATGAAGAGTTCGCCGCGATCGAGCTTGCGCAGGTAAGGCTGAACGAAAAGCGGCGCCTCGACCATGCCGACGAAAACGTTTGCGGCCGTCGACACGCCCACCGCGCCTCCCACGCGCATCGTCTTCTGCAAGACTCGGGAGAACGCCGCGACCACCAGCGGCAGGATGCGCCAATGAAAGAGCAGCGCCGAGAGCGCGCTTACGACGAGGACCAGCGGCAGCGCTCGAAACGCCAGAACGAAGGTTAAGCCGGGCTGCGTTTCCGCAAACGGCAGGGGTGCACCGCCCAGATAACCGAACACGAACGAGGTACCTGCGCGACTGGCCGTATCCAGTGCGAGCATGATGTCGTTCAGCGCAAGAAACGCCTGCTTGGCGCCCGGCAGCTTGAGCAGTACGACGGCCATGCCCAGTTGCAGCAGGAGCCCTGCGACGACGGTACGCCAAGCGATCGAACCCGATCGCTCGCGCAGCAGCCACGCAACGAAGAGCAGCACCAGCAGACCGAACGCACTTTGGAGCGCGAGCATCAGGGTTCCCGGCGCGCTTGGGCGGGACGTATCGAACCGATGATCAGCTACGCCGCCAAATCGTGCCCTGCGCCCCGTCCTCGAGAACGATGCCTGCGTCGAGCAGTTCCTTGCGGATGCGGTCGGCTTCGGCGAAGTTCCTGGCCTTGCGGGCCGCGACACGCTCGGCGATGCGTGCTTCGATCTGCTCCGGGCTCAACCCCGAAATTTCGGGAGCCGCCTGCAGATAATCGGTCGGATTGCGCTGCAAGAGCCCAAGTATTCCGCCGAGCGCCTTCAGCAATCCCGCATGCTCCGACGAATGCGTACGGTTCGCTTCGTTCGCCAGATCGAACAGGACTGCCACAGCCTCGGCACTATTGAAGTCGTCCTCCATCGCCGCCTTGAAGCGAGCCGCGTGAGGATCGTTCCAGTCGATTCGTACCGGGGCGGGTTCTGTGCCCTTGAGCGCCGTATAGAGCCGACCCAGCGCGCTGCGCGCATCGTCGAGGTGCTGGTCCGAATAATTGAGCGGGCTGCGGTAGTGTGCGCGCAGGATGAAGAATCGAACGACCTCGGCGTCGTATTTGCGCAGCACTTCGCGCACGGTGAAGAAGTTGCCGAGCGACTTCGACATCTTCTCGTCGTCGACACGAACGAACCCGTTGTGCATCCAGTAGTTCACGAACGTATGCCCGTGCGCCCCTTCGGACTGCGCGATCTCGTTTTCGTGATGAGGGAACTGCAGGTCTTGTCCGCCACCGTGGATGTCGAAGTGCTCGCCGAGATGGTGCTCGCTCATCACCGAACACTCGATGTGCCAGCCGGGGCGCCCCTTGCCCCAGGGCGAATCCCATGCGGGCTCGTCCGGTTTGGCGGCCTTCCACAGCACGAAATCGAGCGGATCGCGCTTGTCGGTATCGACATCGACGCGCTCGCCGGCCCGCAAATCCTCGAGCGACTTGCCCGAGAGCTTGCCGTACCCGGGAAAATCGCGCACGGAGTAGTAGACGTCCCCGCCGGACACGGCATAAGCCACACCGCGCTCGATCAGCCTGCCGATCATGCGCAGCATGCCTTCGACGTGTTGGGTCGCGCGCGGTTCGTGGTCGGGCTTGATGACGCCGAGGGCTGCTGCATCTTCATCCATCGCATCGATGAATCGCTGCGTCAGCGCATCGATGGATTCGCCGTTCTCCAGCGCGCGCTTGATGATCTTGTCGTCGATGTCCGTGATGTTGCGAACATACGTGACGTCGAAGTCCGAGTTGCGCAGCCAGCGGACCACGGCATCGAACACGACCATGACGCGCGCGTGTCCGAGGTGACAGTAGTCGTAGACGGTCATGCCGCAGACGTACATGTTGACCTTGCCCGGCTCGATGGGAACGAAATCCTGCTTCGAACGGGTGAGCGTGTTGTAGATCTTGAGCATTGACGCCCGATGCCTCCAATCAGTCGGAACACAGCCTGCGGCGTGGGCGTCCCGTACAGTTGTAACGGCGGCCCATGCGCATCGAAACGGCTTGCATTTCCGAGGGTCGAAGCGCCGGCGCAGTTACCCGCGGCAGCGCACGATTTCTTGATAGAATCCGGGCGATATCGAGTTCTAAACGTCTGTCCCGGATCGAAAAAAGTATAGCACGATGCGTCGGTCATTCCGCCTTGTTTGCCTTGCTTGCCTGCTCGCGGGCCTCGGTCTGCCGCATGCGCGGGCAGATGGCGTGGACGACGCTCAGGCCCTGCTTCGCAAAGGCCAAGCCTCGCAGGCGCTCGAACGCGTGGACGGCATCCTCAAGCAGGATCCCAAGGATATTCGAGCCCGCTTCCTGCGTGGCGTGATCCTCAGCGAGCAGCAGAAGGCCAACGAGGCCATTTCGGTGTTCAGGTCGGTGAGCGACGATCGCCCCGAATTGCCCGAACCCTACAACAACCTGGGTGTCCTGTATGCCGGAATGGGTCGGTACGACGAGGCCCGGCGGGCGCTGGAATCCGCGATCCTCGCCGACCCGAGATACGCCACCGCCCATGAAAATCTCGGCGACGTCTACGCCCGGATGGCGGCTCGCTCCTACGAACAGGCGGACAAGCTCGATTCCAAGACGAGCACCGCCCGGGCCAAACTGAAGCTCATCGATCAACTCTTTGCGAAGTAACGCCGCACCGGTGCGACCGGCATTCTCCGAGAATGCCAGCACCGATGCGAAGACCTCGCTCCTCGACAACCCCTGCGGAGATGCTGCTCAACATGACTCGACGAATCCTACCCAACGCGTTCTCGTTCGGCCAGGTGCTGCGCACCGCCTTGGTTGCTGTCGGCCTATGGTTGACGACCTGTGCCGTGGCATTCGCCGCCAATCCCGTCGTCGAAATGACGACCAACATGGGCACCGTGCGCATGGAGATCTTCGCAGACAAGGCGCCGAAGTCTGCCGAGAACTTCCTGCAATACGTCAATGACCGCTTCTACGACGGCACGATCTTCCATCGTGTGATTCCCGGGTTCATGGTGCAAGGCGGCGGGTTCAACACAGAAATGGATCAGAAAAAGACCCGCGATCAGATCCCGAACGAAGCGCAGAACGGACTGAAGAACACCGTCGGCACGCTTGCGATGGCGCGCACCCCCAATCCGCACTCGGCGACGGCTCAGTTCTTCATCAACGTCGCCGACAACGAGTTCCTCAACTTCACGTCGCCCACCACGCAAGGCTTCGGCTACGCCGTGTTCGGCCGCGTCACCCAGGGCATGGACATCGTCAACAAGATCGTCGCCGTTCCCACCGGCAATCGCGGCGGGCATCAGAACGTTCCGCTCAAGCCGGTCGTCATTCAAAGCATGCGCATCGTCCCTTCCAAGTAAACCGGAGCCCATCATGGTCAAGCTGCACACGAACTTCGGCGTCATCGCCCTCGAACTGGATGCCGCCAAGGCGCCCGAAACCGTCGCGAATTTCCTCAAGTACGTCGAAAGCAAGCACTTCGACAACACGATCTTCCACCGCGTCATCGACGATTTCATGATTCAGGGCGGCGGCTTCGAGCCCGGCATGAAGCAAAAATCGACGTCGCAACCGATCCAGAACGAAGCGACCAACGGGCTGAAGAACGAGGCCTATACCGTCGCCATGGCGCGTACCTCTGCGCCGCACTCGGCGAGCGCCCAGTTCTTCATCAACGTGAAGGACAACGACTTCCTGAACCACACCGGCACCACCCAACAGGGCTGGGGCTACTGTGTCTTCGGCAAGGTCGTCGAAGGCCAGGACGTCGTCGACCGGATCAAGAAGGTACGTACCGGTTCGAAGGCAGGCCACCAGGACGTCCCGCTCGAAGACGTCGTGATCGAGCGTGCGGAAGTCGTCTGAGCCCGCAATCGGTGCAGCCGACGCTGTTCATCTCCGATCTGCACCTGAGCCCCGAACGCCCCGGCATCACGAGCGCCTTTTTCGACTTTCTCGCGCGTGAGGCGAGCGGGGCTGGTGCCCTCTACATCCTCGGGGATCTGTTCGATTACTGGATCGGCGACGACGATCTGGATGACCCGTTCGCCGATCAGATCGCACGTGCGATCGGTACCGTGACGGATGCGGGCTGTGCCGTGTACCTCATGCACGGCAACCGCGATTTTCTGATCGGCGAAGCGCTGTGCAGGGCTGCCGGGGCCACGCTGCTTGTCGATCCCACGGTCGTCGATCTCCACGGTGTTCCGACCTTGCTCCTGCACGGCGACACGCTGTGTATCGACGATCCGGACTACATGACATTCCGAGCCAAGGTACGAGATCCCGCTTGGCAACGCGCCTTCGTCACGAAGCCGATCGAGGAACGCCGCCGCATTGCCGTCGGCCTGCGAGCCGACAGCCGCTCGAGCCAGATGTCGAAATCCGAAACCATCATGGACGTCGCACCACGCGCCGTGATCGAGGCCTTTCGGAAATCGGACTGCACGCGCATGATCCATGGTCATACGCATCGTCCGGGACGCCACGAACACCTGGTCGACGGGCGGACCTGCGAGCGTTGGGTGCTCGCCGACTGGTACACGCGAGGATCGTTTCTTTGCATCGATACGGGCGGGGTTGCATCGCCCAAGCTGCTCCCGAGCGTTTGACCTCGGCCATTGTCCCGACGACTGCCGTCGGCAATCCCCGGCTACCCAGTCAGGTGGCGTGTCACCCACCTGTCATCGGCACGAACATCACGGACAGAATCACCCGCTGGCTGATGCGCCCGTCCCCGGCCTTCTCGACCAGCGTCAATTCCTGCGAACGCCCTTGTTCACCGACGGGAATCACCATGCGGCCTCCGGGGCGCAGCTGATCCACCAACGCTGCCGGCACCCGCGCCGCGGCCGCCGTAACGACGATCGCATCGAACGGGGATGCCTCGGGCCAGCCGGCATGACCGTCGCTCCGACGCACCCGAACGTTTCGATACCCCAATCCCTGCAGCCTCTCCCCGGCTTGCAGGGCCAGGCTGTCGATGATCTCGACGCTGTAAACCTCGCGCACGAGCTCGGCCAGTACAGCGGCCTGATAGCCTGAACCCGTGCCGATCTCCAGCACGCGATGGTGTTCGCGCGGCTGCACGAGCTCCGTCGACAATGCCACGATGTAGGGCTGGGAGATCGTCTGCCCACTGCCGATCGGCAAGGGGTGATTGCGGTAGGCGGAACCGATTTCCTCCGGCGGCACGAAAAGGTGGCGGGGCACCTTGCCCATCGCCGCCATGACCGCAGGCGAAAATGCCTGTCTTCCCGTGAGCGCGGCCGTACGACTCGCCATCGCGGCGATTTCCTCGACCATCCGGGCTCGCGCCTGGGCGAAGTCGCCGCCTGCCGCAGCTTCTGCATCCGATGCGAAGATCGACATGGTTCCTGCTCCCAGTGCGGTGAGGAAAGCGCGGCGCGAACTACGCATGATGCGTCAACGCATGCCGCGGCTCAGATCTGCCTTGATGTCGTCGATCGCTTCGAGCCCGACCGCCACGCGCAGCAGCCCGTCGCCGATGCCGGCGGCCGCACGAGCTTCCGGGCTGATGCGTCCGTGGGTGGTCGAGGCGGGATGCGTGATGGTGCTCTTGGTGTCGCCCAGATTCGCAGTGATCGAAATCATCCGGGTCGCGTCGACCACACGCCATGCTGCTTCCCGTCCGCCCTTGACGTCGAAAGAGACGATGCCACCGCCGTTGCTCTGCTGGCGCATCGCGAGCGCATGTTGAGGGTGCGATGCGAGACCGGGGTAGTAGACCCGTTCGATGCCGGGTTGCGTTTCCAGCCACTGCGCGAGCGCGAGTGCGCTGGCGGCATGGGCATCCATCCGGATCTTCAGCGTTTCGAGCCCCTTCAAAATGACCCAGGCATTGAACGCACTCAGTGTCGGGCCGGCGGTGCGAAGAAACGGATACACGTGCCCCATGATGAACTCACGGCTGCCGAGCACCGCGCCGCCAAGCACGCGCCCCTGTCCGTCGAGGTACTTCGTTGCCGAATGAATGACGATGTCGGCACCCAGACCGAGGGGCCGCTGTCCGGCGGGCGAGCAGAAGCAGTTGTCGACGGCGAGCAGCGCGCCGCTACGGTGGGCGAGGGCCGCAAGCGCCGGAATATCGGAGATCTCCGTCAGCGGGTTGGAGGGGGTTTCGAGGAAGAACAGCTTCGTCTGCGACGTGACGGCACGCTCCCAGGCAGCGACATCCGTCGGAGAGACGAATGTCGTTTCCACCCCGAAGCGCTTCAGGATGCCGCCGAAGAGCTGCACGGTCGAACCGAAGATGCTGTGGGAAGCAACGACGTGATCACCCGCCTTCAGGAGACTCATCGCGCACGCGAGTATGGCCGCCATCCCGGATGCCGTCCCGAGACAAGCCTGTGCACCTTCCAGCGCGGCCAGCCGCTCCTGGAACGCACTGACCGTCGGGTTGGTGAACCGCGAGTAGATGAATCCGGGCTCGCGCTCCGCAAACCGGTCGGCAGCCTGCGCTGCGCTTTGAAACACGAAGCTGGAGGTGAGATACATCGCTTCGCTGTGTTCCTGAAACTGGCTGCGGTGAATGCCGCTGCGCAGCGCCAGGGTTTCGAAGTGAAAATCGTCGTTGTTCATGATGTCGATCGCGTCCGAGTCAGAAAATGCGAAAGCCCGCTCGAGCAGGCATGGCTGCTGCCAAAGCGGGCTTTGCACCTCTCGCTTTAGCCGAATTTGTAAGGCGCCCGCAAGCTGAAGCTCAAATCGGCGCAGGGTCAAACACTAGCGATCCGCAGTACGGCTGTCAATCCGGACGCGACCTGCATCAGGCGTTCATCACGAGATTGAGGTCGAGCTGCGTACTGCTGGGCGGATTTTCGCCGGCGGCGGGCTTGTGTGTGCGCTGGGCTTCGACGCCCGCGAGGTAATCCGCTGTGACGTCCCCGGTGATGTAGCAACCCGAGAAGCAGGACGCCTCGAACCCCTTCACGCCGGGATTGACGCGACGGACGTCGTCGACCAGGGCTTCGATGTCCTGATAGATCAGTTGATCGGCACAGATCTCGTGGGCGATCTGGTCGTCGTCACGGCCGGTGGCAATGAGTTCTTCGCGCGTCGGCATGTCGATGCCGTAGACGTTCGGATAGCGCACGGGCGGCGCCGCCGAGGCGAAAAACACGCGCCGGGCACCGGACTCCCGCGCCATCTGTACGATCTCCCTGCTGGTCGTACCGCGTACGATGGAATCGTCGACCAGCAGCACGTTCTTGCCCTTGAATTCCTGCGCGATGGCATTGAGCTTCTGTCGCACGGATTTTCGGCGTACCGCCTGCCCGGGCATGATGAAGGTCCGGCCGATGTAGCGGTTCTTGATGAACCCCTCGCGGTACTGCAGGCCGAGCCGGTTGGCGAGCTGCATGGCAGAAGGACGGCTCGAATCGGGAATCGGGATGACGACGTCGATGTCGAGATGATGAAAATCCCGCTGCATCTTGTCGGCGAGGCTCTCACCCATGTTGAGGCGCGTCTGGTAGACGGAAATGCCGTCGATCTGCGAATCGGGTCGCGCGAGGTAAACGTACTCGAAGATGCAGGGATTCAGCGACGTCTCGGGGGCACACTGCTGGCTGTAGAAGTTGCCGTCCATGTCGATCAGGATCGCCTCGCCGGGCGCCACGTCCCTCACCAGCTGAAACCCCAGCGTATCGAGCGCGACGCTTTCGGAAGCAACCAGGTATTCCGTGCCGCGCTCAGTTTCGGCAGTCCCGAACACGATGGGGCGAATACCGTAGGGATCCCGAAACGCGATCAAACCGAATCCGGCAATCATCGCCACGACGGCATAGGCGCCCCGACAGCGTTTATGCACCCCCGCGACCGCCTTGAAAACCGCCGCAGGATCGAGTTGACGCCCGTTCACCGACATCGCGAGTTCATGCGCCAGAACGTTGAGCAGCACTTCCGAATCGGAGTTCGTGTTGACGTGCCGCAGATCCTCGCGGAAAAGTTCGTTCTTGAGCTGATCGGTGTTCGTCAGATTGCCATTGTGGGCGAGCACGATGCCGAATGGCGAATTGACATAGAACGGTTGCGCCTCGGCTGCGGCCCATGCCGACCCCGCTGTCGGATACCGTGCATGCGCGATGCCGGAGTGGCCGCGGAGCGCACGCATGTCGCGAGTCCGGAAAACGTCGCGCACAAGTCCAGGCGCCTTGTGCATGTGAAACGATGCGCCATCGCATGTCACGATGCCGGCAGCATCCTGCCCGCGATGCTGCAGGACCAGCAGCGCGTCGTACAGCAGCTGGTTTACCGGCCCTCTGGCGACGACCCCGACGATTCCGCACATGTCACTTTCTCACCGCTGTCGTTGCTCACCGATGATCGTCGCACGACCACCCGACCTGCCTGCCTAATCGTAGCTGATCCGCTTGGACAACTCGCTAGGCAGATACGATTTTACCGCCAGGGCGGCCGCTTCGAGGGGAGCGCTCAACATGGCCTCTCGCCACATCGGCTGGCGCGGCATTGCAGTCAGACCGCACAGCAATACCAATATGAGGACGACCAGCATACCACGCAACAACCCGAACACCCCGCCGAGCGCCCGGTCGGCCAAACCCAGCCCGACGGCCCGAATCAGTTTCGAAAGCAGCAATGCGAACAACCCTGCCACGATCAATACCGCGAGAAACACGATGACGAGCCCGACGAGCAGCCGCATCGACGCGTTCTCGATCGTCCCCGGCAACAACGCGGCGACCCCAGGTCCATAGATCTGGGCGACAAAGAACGCAACGATCCATGCCGCGAGCGCAAACAGTTCCCTGATCGCCCCCCGCCATACGCTCAACAACACCGATAAGCCGACCACGGTCAGCACAACGTAATCGAAGGCGGTCATTCGGAGTCGATGCGCTCCTACTTCGGCGCGACATTGCCGTCGAATCCGAGCGACTTCATGCGAGCGCGCTCCTTCTCGGCGGCGTCGCGACCATTGAACGGACCCACGCGGACCCGCGTCACCTCACCGTTCACAGTCTTGACCTTTTCGGTGTAGGCCTTGAGGCCCTTCGCGGCAAGCGCCTTTTGAATCTCGATCGCCTTGTCTGCGTCGATCAAGGCCGCGACCTGCACGACATAGGCCTTGCCGTCGGCTGCGGCAGTTTTGGGTGGTGCCTTCCTGTCCGCAGAGTCCTCGGCCTTGTCGGTCGTCTTCTTGGCAGGTTCGGCCGCGCGCATCTCCGGCCCCTTGTCTTTCGCCGGAGCGGATTTGGTCGCCGATGGCTTGACGGGCGGCGAGAGCACCTTGTCCTGTTCCGCACGCAGCGCTTCGTCGGTGGGGGCTTCGATGACCTTTTGCTGCTCTGGCTGGCCGCCGGATACGGCCCCCGATGGTGCAGCCGGTGCTTGTTCCGGTAAGGCAGCCGGTGCCGGGGTGGGCTTGGGGTCGAACTTGCTCGACTCCGGCGACGGGATCTGGATGGCGATCGGTTGCTCGCCGTTGCGCGGCTCGGTTTCCATCACCCAGGGGAGCACGACGGCAACCACGGTGACGAGTGCGATGGATCCCACGAGCCGGCGTCGGGCACGCCGCTTCAACTGAGATTGTTCTTCAGTGGGCGCCTTTGCCATCCGCAGCGCTTGCTCCAGGGATCGATAACGTCGCTGAGGCCGACACTACATGGCGGCCTCAACGCGTCGAGGTTGATCGGGTGGCAGCCTCGTGGGCTTGCAGAACTTCACAGACCGTGTGGAACGATCCGAACACGATAATTCTATCATCCTCATCCGCCGCCTGCCGGGCGGCCGCATAGGCCGCGAGCAGGGACTCGAATCCATGCACCGGTTTCTCGGAATCGCGACTGCGCACTTTTTCGGTCAGCGCTTCCACCGCCGTGCCGCGCGCGCCTCCGAGCCCCGACACATACCATGCCGCGATCTGCGACTTCACTGCGTCGACGACCCCGGCGACATCCTTGTCGACGAGCATCGAAAAAACGGCCAGTGTCCGCTTGAACTTCACGTGCGCACGAAGGTTGGCTGCCAGGGCGCGTGCCGCATGGGGATTGTGCGAGACATCGAAAACCACAGCGGGCCGTCCCGGCATGACCTGAAAGCGCGCCCGCGGTGCGGCCATGAGCAGCCCGGTACGCACCGCCTGCATATGGACCGGCAGCCGCTCCTTCAACTCGTCGAGCGCAGCAAGCGCGATCGCGGCGTTCGCGACCTGGTGCGGCCCCCGCAGAGCGGGATGCGGCAAGCCGCTACGTTCCCCGCGCGGCCCCCGATACTTCCACTGCTGGGGCGAGCGTTCGACGCCGAAATCTTCTCCGAAACGCAGTAGCCGGGCACCGATGTCGGCCGCATGGTCGAGCAGGCTCCGGGGGGGATTTTCTTCACCGTAGACGGCCGGCTTTCCGGCGCGGAAGATCCCCGCCTTTTCGTGCCCGATGTGCTCGCGCGTGGGCCCGAGATACTCCATGTGATCCAGATCGACGGTCACGACCACGGCGCAATCCGGATCGAAGACATTGACCGCGTCGAGTCGCCCCCCGAGGCCGACTTCGAGAATGACGACATCGAGCGACGCGTCGGCAAATAGGCATGCCGCGGCTAACGTGCCCATCTCGAAGTACGTAAGCGACGTCGTCCCCCTTGCCGCCTCGACACGCTCGAACGCTGCGACCAACGCCTCGTCGCTTGCTTCGACGCCATCGATGCGCACTCGCTCGTTGTAGCGAACGATATGGGGCGACGTGTAGAGCCCGACCCGGTACCCTGCCTCGCGCAGGATCGCTTCGAGAAACGCGCACACGGAGCCTTTACCGTTCGTGCCACCGACGGTAATGACAGGCACATCGAAGCTCAGCCCCAACGCGGCCCGCACTTTCTCGACACGGTCCAGTCCGAGCTCGATGGGCCGCGAATGCGCGGTCTCCAGATGATGCAGCCAATCGGCGAGCGTCTTCACTGGGATGCACCGAGCCTGGTTGCCGGAATGATTCGACGCGATGCGGTCAAACCGTCGCCGCAGGAACCGGACGATCGGTCAGCAACGCGATCGAGCGCGCAAGTGTCGCACGCAGTTCGCGCCGGTCCACGATCATGTCGACCGCGCCATGCGCCAGCAGGAATTCGGCACGCTGAAAGCCCTCGGGCAACGTCTCGCGCACCGTCTGTTCGATCACGCGCGGACCGGCGAACCCGATCAGCGCCTTGGGCTCCGCGATGACGATGTCGCCGATCATCGCGAAGCTCGCCGACACCCCGCCCATGGTGGGATCGGTCAGCACCGAGATGAACGGCTGACCGACATCGGCGAGGCGGGACAATGCGGCGCACGTCTTCGCCATCTGCAGCAACGAGAACAACCCCTCCTGCATGCGGGCGCCGCCGCTTGCAGCGACGCACACGAACGGCAGGCCTTGCTCGATGCACACGTCGAGTCCGCGCACCATGCGCTCACCGACGACGGACCCCATCGAGCCGCCCAGAAAACGAAACTCGAACGCAGCAACGACGACGGGCATCGTTTGAATGCTTCCCTGCATGACGACTAGGGCATCCGCTTCGCCGGTTTCCCGTTGCGCTTCCTGCAGGCGATCCGGGTAGCGGCGGCTGTCCTTGAACTTCAGCGAATCTACGGGCATGACCTCGGCGCCGATCTCCGAACGCCCTTCGGGATCGAGCAACATGTCGATCCGGGATCGCGCGCCGATGCGCTCATGGTGGCCGCACTTCGGACAAACGGAGAGGTTCTTGTCCAAATCGGTGCGATAGAGAACCGCCTCGCAAGCCTCGCATTTAGACCAGAGGCCTTCCGGCACACCCTTCTTCGGCAAGCTGACGTCGCGCTTGATGCGTGGCGGCAGCAGCTTCTGTAGCCAACTCATGGCGTTTCTCCGCGATTCTGGACAGCACGCCGATGGATGGAGGGCATCGCCATCGATTATCGAGCGTCCAACGCCTTGCGGATCGTCCCGAGGAATTCGCTCGCGCAGGCAACTGCCCGTGCCGGTTCGGCCTCCATCCGCTCGACCAGAGCCGATCCGATGACAACGGCGTCGGCGAAACGGGCGACATTTCGGGCGGTCTCGCCGTCTCGTATGCCAAAACCCACGCCGATCGGCAGTTGGGTGGCCTTGCGCAATTGCCCCAGTTTCTCTTCCACCGCGGCGAGATCGAGGTGCCGTGCACCCGTCACGCCGGCCAGCGACACGTAATAAATGTACCCGCGCGCTACCGCTGCTATCTCGCGCATGCGCGATTCGGTCGTCGTCGGTGCCATGAGAAAGATCATGTCGATGCCGCGAGGCTCGCAGGCGCGCAGAAGTGCCTGCGATTCCTCCGGGGGGTAGTCGACAACGAGGACACCGTCAACACCGCTCTGGCCGGCACGTTCCGCAAATGCCTCGACGCCCATCGCCTCGATGGGATTCGCATACCCCATGAGCACGACGGGTGTGCGGTTGTCCTTCGTTCGAAACGTACGCACATCGTCGAGGATGCCGCTCAGGCTCGTTCCACGAGCGAGAGCGCGTTCGGATGCGCGCTGGATCGTCGGTCCGTCCGCCATCGGATCGGAGAAAGGCACGCCGAGCTCGATGACGTCGGCCCCGGCTTCGGCAAGCGCATGCATGACCGGAAC